>JAOTUD010000507.1 GCA_029864065.1 Gammaproteobacteria bacterium
TAAGTCATTGAAAAATGGTGCCGGAAAGAGGAATCGAACCTCCGACCCACGCATTACGAATGCGTTGCTCTACCAACTGAGCTATTCCGGCACCGATAAACCTGCGTATTATACGGGTTATAAACCGTCGAGTCGCCGTCGCGTGCCGCCTTTAGCCGGGGATCGCGTTGCAGCGCGCCGACAATACCGCTTACCCCCCGGCTGGCTATTCGGGTAAATTGTCCCCATATACGGTCAAACGTCCAGACTAAATCGCCAAGAAAAATCATGCCTATGCAATTCGACAATTCATTCGTGCAGTTGCCCGAGCGATTCTACGTGCGGCAATCTCCCGTTCCGGTCAGCAACCCAGAGTTGATCAGGGTCAATCATTCTCTGGCCGATCTGCTCGGCATCGACGCCGCGTGGCTCGAGTCCGACGAGGGCGTCAACGTGATTGCCGGCAACAAGGTGCCGGAAGGCGCCGATCCGATCGCGACCGTCTATGCCGGGCACCAGTTCGGCGGCTGGAATCCCCGCCTCGGCGACGGGCGCGCCATTCTGCTCGGCGAAGTGATCGGCAAGGACGGCGAGCGCTACGATATTCAGCTCAAGGGCTCCGGCCTGACGCCGTTTTCACGTTCTGGCGACGGCCGCGCGCCGCTCGGACCCGTGCTGCGCGAATACCTCGTCAGCGAAGCAATGGCCGCGCTCGGCATCCCGACCAGCCGCAGCCTCGCCGCGGTGACCTCGGGCGAAGCCGTTTACCGGGAACAGAAACTTGCGGGCGGCGTGCTGGTGCGTGTCGCGAAGAGCCATATCCGCATCGGCACGCTGCAGTACTTCGCGTCGGTGGGCGATATCGAAGGCCTGAAACTGCTGGTCGAGCACGTCATCGCGCGGCATTATACAAGCGAGTCCAACGCAGAAAATCCCGCCCTGGCGCTGCTGCGTCAGGTCGTGCACCGCCAGGCGGCGCTGGTCGCCCGCTGGCAGGCGGCGGGTTTCATCCACGGCGTCATGAATACCGATAACATGCTGTTATCGGGGGAAACCATCGACTTCGGCCCCTGCGCCTTCATGGACGCCTACGATTCCGCCGCGGTTTACAGTTCCATCGATCACGGCGGCCGTTACGCTTACCGCAACCAGCCGGCGATTGCCCACTGGAATCTGGCCTGCCTCGCGCAAACCCTGGTGCCGCTGCTTGCGGACGACGAGGACAGCGCCACCGCTATGGCGCAGGACGCGCTCGGCGAGTTTCCCGATCTCTTCCTCGAGGCCTATTTCGACGCGCTGCGCGCCAAGCTCGGTTTGACGACAGCCGGCGAGGACGACGCAACGCTGGTGCAGGACTTCCTCGACCTGCTGGAGAGCAACCGCTGCGATTTCACGCTGGCGTTCCGGCGCCTCGGCGAGTTAACCGTCGGCGCGAGCGAGGTGGAGAAGCTGTTCGACTTTCCCGAATCCTTCGCCCCGTGGCTGCAGCGCTGGCGCGCTCGCTGCGCGCAGGAATCGCTCGGCGACGCGCAGCGGCACAGCTGCATGATTTCGGTAAACCCGGCGTTCATCCCGCGCAACCACCTGGTCGAGGACGCCATCGCGCAAGCCTACGCCGGTGACTTCGCGTTGTTCCACCGGCTCAACGAACGCCTGTCGAACCCGTTCGCGTTTGAACCCGCCGACGCGGTGCTGGCGACACCGCCGCGGCCCGACCAGGTCGTGCAGCAGACTTTTTGCGGCACCTGAATGAGTGACCACCGGCTAGCGAAGTGATGTACACTTTTAACCACGCTGTCTCGCGCGGGTATTGCGTCGAATCGAAACTTTCCTAACCCGGCGGTGATCCGCTGCCGCGGGGGGCGCGTAACTTGTTCAACACTATAATGCCAAACCAGAAGGATCACCTTATGAATCCCCGACTGCAGACGCTTGAAATCGACAGGCCTTCAACAACGACGAGTGCCGGCATGCCCACCGGTAGCGATCGATTCTCGCCCAACCAGGCATTCGTTTTCGCCGGGTTGCTGATGCTGGCAATGATCCTCGCGCCCATAGCCCAGGCCCAGGACAACAGCGAAACCAGGTACAAGCGTATCCCGACGCAGTACATCGCGGCGCTGGCCGACCCCGATGCCAAGTCCGGGGGCGGCGCGCAGAACTGGGGCCTGTGGACTATCGATCCGGGGCCGCGTGGCGTCAGGATCAAAAACTTTGCGCAGCTGAAGGCTGCCGGCGGGATTGCCCCGGCGCAGTGGACCTTCGACAACCAGGACTGGTGGCTCGAGGAAAACGGCCTGATCATGGAGTCGCCGCAGTTTCCGATGCCTCCCGGCAAATATGTCGTAACCGGTAACCGCAAGGTGATGACCGTGCTGACCGTCCACCCGATGGACGTGAACGGCGACAGCCGCTGGGAACTCGACCACGGCGCCAGCATTTACGACGTCACGCACCTGCGTTGCCGTTCCGCGCGCTACACGCCGGCGACGCCCGACTCCACCTGTTCCCCCGACCAGGTTCAGCGCACCAGGTTCCCGATCGGGCCCGATGAAACCATGCCATCGGCAGAAGGCTGCAACAAGCAGGACTATTCGGTGCTGTTCGTCATCGGCGTGGCCGAGGCAAGCTGACTCCCGACAGGCATACACAAGCGACCGGCACCGGTCGTTAGCATTCGCGAGCGCTTACCCCGTCTCGGCATAGCGAGCACGCAGCAACTTCTTGTCCATCTTGCCGACGCTCGTCTTCGGCAACGCCTCAAGCATCTCGATGCGCTCCGGCATCGCCCACTTCGATACCTGCCCGGCGTCGATGCCCGCCTGTATCGCGGCCCTGACCTCGCTGGCGATAGCATCTGCATCCGCCCCGGTATTGCCGACGATGGCCAGCATCGGGCGTTCACCCCAGCGCTTGTCGGCTATGCCGATAGCCGCGACCTCGTTGACGCCCGCGCACGCGGAGGCCAGGTTCTCAAGC
>JAOTUD010000508.1 GCA_029864065.1 Gammaproteobacteria bacterium
AGCATGACAACCGCGCGGACCTGGCACTTGCGGCATAGCGCGGCGGAGCTCGGGTAGCCGTCGTCGACGACAGGCTGCGCATTGCGCAGCTCGTACTCGCGTCGCTTGTCGTCGAGGAATTCCTGCTGTTGCGCGTCCGGCCCGGTTGTTTTGAGCATGCCTATCGCGATCATGTGCTGCTCGATAACGTCGCCGATTTCGGCGACGATCGACGGCGTATAGCGCCCGCCCTTCTTGAAGTATCCGCCCTGCGGATCGAACACGCTGCGCAGCTCGTCGACGAGGAAGGTTACGTCGCCGCCCTTGCGGAATACCGCCGACAGGATTCGCGTCAGCGCGATGATCCACTGGAAGTGTTCCATGTTCTTCGAGTTGATGAAAATCTCGAACGGGCGGCGCAGCTCGTGCTCGGTGCCCGGGTTCAACGTGATGTCGTTGATCGTGACGTAGAGCGCGTGCTCGGATAGCGGCGTCTTGATCTTGTAGGTCGTGCCCTGCAGCGCCTCGGGCCGCGCCAGGTTCTCGTGCATCTGGATAATTTCCGCGCTCGCTTCCGCGCCGGACGCTGCGGCGGAAGCGGCTTGCTTCAGCACCTCGGATTTTATGATTTTCTGCTCTATCTTCGTGGTCATCACCATCTCGTCATCAATCTTCGCGGCTAGAATTTGCCGTAGTAACCTTCCTTGAGCGCCTCGTGCAGGTTGGCGGCGGTGTGCGTGTCGCCGTCGTATTCTACCGTCTCGTCGCCGCGCAGCTCGATGGTGCTGCCGTCGGCCAGCGTAAACCGGTAAAGCGTATTCGCGAGGTCTTCGTTTTTCACCAGCACGCCCTGGAACATTTCCGGGTTATAGCGAAAGGTGGTGCAGCCCTTGAGCCCGCGCTCCCAGGCGTACAGGTAAATATCCTTGAACTGGTCGAACGCGTAATCGGTCGGCACGTTGGCGGTCTTCGAAATCGATGAATCGATCCATTGCTGCGCGGCCGCCTGCACGTCGACGTGCTGCCGTGGCGAGACCGTCTCGGCGCTGACGAAGTAATCGGGCAGCGCGCCGTCGCCGGCGGGCAGCGCGTCGGGGTCGACCAGTTCGCGGTAGGCGAGCAACTCGTAGGAAAAGACATCGACCTTTTGCTTGGTCTTTTTGCCGCCCTGGATCACGTTGCGCGCATAGTGATGCGCGAAGCTCGGTTCGATGCCGTTGCTCGCGTTGTTGGCCAGGGACAGCGCAATCGTGCCGGTTGGCGCGATCGAGCTGTGGTGGGTAAAGCGCGCGCCCTCCTGCGCCAGCGCCGCGACCAGCTCAGGCTCGATCTTGGCAAGCTTTTGCATGTAGCGGCTGTAGCGCGCGTGCAGCTCCCGGCCCCTGATCGGCATACCCGCATGCCAGCCGTCGGCGCGCATTTCCGCTCGCTGCTCGAGCATGGCCTCGGTCACCGTGAATTCCTCGTCCATGATCGGCGCCGGCCCCTTTTCGCGCGCGAGCTCCAGCGCCGCGCGCCAGCCGGCAACCGCGAGTTCCCGGCTGACCCTTTCGGTAAACGCGAGCGACTCTTCGCTACCGTAGGCGATACGCAGCATCGCGAGCGCCGAACCGAGGCCGAGAAAACCCATGCCGTGCCGGCGCTTGTGTGTGATCTCCGCGCGCTGCTCGGCGAGCGGCAGACCGTTTATTTCGACCACGTTATCGAGCATGCGTGTAAACACCGCGACCACCTCGGCGAACTGTGCCCAGTCGAAACCTGCCGTTTCGCTGAACGCATTGCGTACAAAACTGGTCAGGTTGATCGAACCGAGCAGGCACGCGCCATAAGGTGGCAGACCCTGCTCGCCACAGGGATTGGTGGCGCGGATGGTTTCGCAAAACCAGTTATTGTTCATTTCGTTGTAGCGGTCGATCAGGATGAACCCTGGTTCGGCGTAGTCGTAGGTGGAGCGCATGATCGTATTCCACAAATCGCGCGCCCGGACGCGCCGGTATACGCGGCACGCGACCTCGCCGGCCTCGTTGGCGAAATAGCCCTCGTGCCTGGGCCAGCGGCGCCAGATGACCTGTTCGCTATCGTATAACCTGAGCTCATCGTCGCCGATTTCCTCGCGCGACAGCGGAAACGCGAGCGGCCAGTCGCGGTCGTCGATGACGGCCTGCATGAAGTCGTCGGTGATCAGCAGCGACAGGTTGAACTGGCGTAACCGCCCGTCCTCGCGCTTGGCCTCGATGAACTCGAACACGTCGGGATGGCCGATGTCGAAGGTGGCCATCTGCGCGCCGCGGCGCCCGCCGGCCGACGAGATCGTAAAGCACATGCGGTCGTAGATATCCATGAAGGATAGCGGCCCCGAGGTGTGCGCGCCGGCGCCCGACACGTATGCGCCGCGCGGGCGTAAGGTGGAAAATTCGTAACCGATGCCGGCGCCCGATTTGAGCGTCATGCCGGCCTCGTGCAGCTTGGCAAGAATACCGTCCATCGAATCGTCGATCGTATCCGACACGGTGCAATTGATCGTAGACGTCGCCGGCTTGTGCGTCTGCGCGCCGGCGTTCGACACGATTCGGCCGGCCGGAATCGCGCCGTGGCGCAACGCCCACAGAAACCGCTCGAAACAGTGCTCGCGTAATTCCGGGGTCGCCTCGAGGTCGGCGAGCGCGCGCGCGATGCGCCGGTAGCTGCCCTCGATATCCTGGTCCACCGGCTCGCCGTGGCGATCCTTGAGGCGGTACTTCTGCTCCCAGATGTCTTGCGACGCGGGCTGCAGCGCAATCGCGACAGGCCTGGCGTCGTCGGCGTCGAGTTTGTCCGCGGATTTCATGGCGCTATTCGGGCTCCGTATAATGTCTGGCGCACTACCACATCATGTGGTACCGCGTGTTACAGGTATCTAGATATAGTGCTATTCTCCACTTTTGCAGGTTTGTTCGCAAATGATCTGGATCAAGCAACCTGGAAAGATTATAGCAGGA
>JAOTUD010000509.1 GCA_029864065.1 Gammaproteobacteria bacterium
CAAGAAGATGCTGCCTCCGCAGCGTTAATGTTTAGTGAATTTCGCAATGGGAAGAACCTGAGGTTCCTCCCGTTTTCGCGCGCGTGCATTTTTTTGAAACCGGAGTCTTTGTGTTCAAACCAGCAATCCTAGCCCTGCAAGACGGAACCATTTTCACCGGCCGTTCTATCGGTGCCGATGGACTATCTGCCGGTGAGGTCGTGTTCAATACCGCGATGACCGGTTACCAGGAAATCCTCACCGATCCGTCTTATTGCCAGCAGCTGATAACCCTGACCTATCCCCACATCGGCAACACCGGGGTAAACGACGAAGACGAGGAAGCAACCCGGATCCACGCCAGTGGGCTAATTATCCGGGATCTGCCGCTGCTGGCCAGTAACTGGCGCAGCCAGGGTAACCTGCAGGATTACCTGCTAGACCGCGGCGTCGTTGCCATCGCCGACATCGATACCCGCAGGTTGACGCGATTGCTGCGCGACCGCGGGGCGCAAGCGGGCGCCATCATGGCCGGGGACGAGGTCTCCGAGGCCGTGGCGACCGAGGCGGCCCGCGGTTTCGCCGGACTCGCCGGCTGTGACCTGGCGCAGGTGGTATCGACCGGAGAATCCTACACCTGGAATCAAACCACCTGGTCGATCGCATCGGGCTACGGAAAAAACACCGAGCCACGCTGCCACGTCGTTGCCTATGACTACGGCATCAAGAAAAATATCCTTTGCATGCTGGCGGATCGCGGCGCACGGGTTACCGTAGTCCCGGCAAGAACCCCGGCTGACGAGGTGCTGGCGATGAATCCCGACGGCATATTTCTCTCCAACGGGCCGGGTGATCCCGAACCCTGCGATTATGCCATCGAGGCAATAGCGCGAATTCTGGATACGGAGATTCCAGTGTTCGGAATATGTCTCGGGCACCAGCTGCTGGCGCTGGCCAGCGGCGCCAGCACGATCAAGATGAAATTCGGTCACCACGGCGCCAACCACCCGGTACAGGACCTCGACAGCGGGGTGGTCATGATCACCAGCCAGAATCACGGATTCGCGGTAGACGAGGACAGCCTGCCGGAATGCCTCAGGGCGACTCATCGCTCGCTGTTCGACGGCAGCCTGCAGGCGGTCGAACGCACCGACAAGCCGGCATTCAGCTTCCAGGGACACCCCGAAGCGAGCCCCGGGCCGCACGACGTAGCGCCGATGTTCGACAGGTTCATTGATTTGATCGCGAGCTACCAGGCCAGCCAGGGAGTCGCGTGATGCCGAGGAGACAGGATATAGAATCGGTGTTGATAATCGGGGCGGGTCCAATCGTTATCGGTCAGGCCTGCGAGTTCGACTATTCCGGCGCCCAGGCTTGCAAGGCGCTCAAGGAAGAGGGCTTTCGCGTTATCCTGATCAATTCCAACCCGGCGACGATCATGACCGATCCGGATACGGCGGACGCGGTCTACATCGAGCCCATCCACTGGACCGCGGTCGAAAAAATTATAGAAAAGGAACGGCCGCATGCCCTACTACCCACCATGGGCGGGCAGACCGCGCTCAACTGCGCGCTCGACCTGGTGCGCAAAGGAGTGCTGCAAAAATACGATGTCGAAATGATCGGCGCGACACGCGAGGCCATCGATATGGCGGAAGACCGTGAGCAGTTCAGGGTGGCGATGACGGAGATCGGGCTGAAGACGCCGAAGGCATTTATCGCCCACAGTGTCGAGGAAGCCTGGCAGGGGCAGTCGCAGATCGGGTTTCCGGTAATTATTCGACCCTCGTTCACGATGGGCGGCAGCGGCGGCGGCATTGCCTACAACCGCGAGGAATTCGACGAAATCATTCGCCGCGGCCTGGACCTTTCGCCGACAACCGAGGTGTTGATCGAAGCCTCCGTGCTCGGCTGGAAAGAGTTTGAAATGGAGGTGGTGCGCGACCGCAACGATAACTGCATCATCATCTGTTCGATCGAGAACCTGGACCCGATGGGCGTGCACACCGGCGATTCGATTACCGTCGCGCCGGCGCAGACGCTGACCGACAAGGAATACCAGATCATGCGCAACGCCTCGCTTGCCGTGCTGCGCAAGATCGGCGTCGAAACCGGGGGGTCCAACGTGCAGTTCGCGATCAATCCTGAAAATGGTGAAATGATCATCATCGAGATGAATCCGCGCGTGTCGCGCTCGTCGGCGCTGGCCTCCAAGGCGACCGGCTTTCCGATCGCCAAGGTTGCCGCCAAGCTTGCCGTGGGCTTCACGCTGGACGAATTGCAGAACGACATAACCGGGGGCGCCACGCCGGCCTCGTTCGAACCCAGTATCGATTACGTGGTTACCAAGATTCCGCGCTTTACTTTCGAGAAATTCCCGCAGGCAGACGATCGCCTGTCGACCCAGATGAAGTCGGTCGGAGAAGTCATGGCAATCGGACGCAACTTCCAGGAGTCCTTCCAGAAAGCCCTGCGCGGCCTCGAAACCGGTGTGCACGGCCTGGACCCGATTGTCGATCAGCAGCAGGATGCCAGCGATCTCGAGGATTTGTATCGTACCGAGCTGAGGTTGCCGGGCGCGCGACGAATCTGGTACGTGGCTGACGCATTTCGCTCCGGCTACAGTCTCGAGCAGGTGTTCGAGCAAACCGCAATCGATCCCTGGTTCCTGGTGCAAATCGAGGAACTGGTGCGGATCGAAACGGATCTGGCCGGTCGCAGCCTGGAATCGCTCGACGCGGGCGAAATCCGCTCGTTGAAGCGCAAGGGATTTTCCGACCAGCGGCTCGCCGCGTTGCTCGGAGAGGAAGAGCTGAGCGTCGCCGCCCGGCGCCGGGCGCTCGAGGTACGGCCCGTGTACAAGCGGGTCGATACCTGCGCCGCCGAGTTCGCTTCCAGCACCGCCTACCTGTATTCGAGTTACGACGAGGAATGCGAATCCGACCCGACCGACCGCGACAAGATCGTCGTTCTCGG
>JAOTUD010000606.1 GCA_029864065.1 Gammaproteobacteria bacterium
CGCAAGTGGGTCATGACCTATGCCGTCAAGGAATTGTTCCAGAGCAAGTCCTCGGACATGCAGGCGCAGATGCGAAAACTGTGGAAGCACAGCCAGCACGTCGCCAGCCTGAGCCGCCTGATGGCAAATCATCTGCAGGGCTTCGACGTCGAACAGGCGCAGCTCGCCGGCCTGATCCATGACCTCGGCGAGGTCGCGATCCTGCAATACGCCCAGGACAACGAGGAAATGATCAGTAAACCGGAGCTGTTGATGCAGGCGGTTAAAAAATTGCGCCCGCAAATTACCGGTATGCTGCTGACGCAATGGAAATTCGGTTCCGAGTTCGTCACCGTCGGCGAGGAGTGCGAGGACTGGTTCCGCAATCCGGGCGACGAGCCCGATCTGTGCGACCTGGTGCTGATCGCGCAGTATCATGCCCTGATCGGTACCGAGGAAGTGAAACACCTGCCGCCGGTGCAGTCGCTACCCGCGTTTGCCAAGGTCGGTATGGGCGACCTCGACATCGATAAAATCGTCGAATTCCTGAACCAGTCGCGCGCCGAAATCGAAGCGATCGAAGCAAATCTCGCGGCGGTCTAGCCGGGAATTATGGTGGCAGTTTACTCAATTCGCCGATTTCGGTCCGGGTTTCAGTTTCCTCTAGCGCCGTCTGACTAGCGCTTCGAGGGCGCCGAGGCAGGCGTCGTTATCGGCAGGTCAACCATACCAGGTAAACTGTCACCATCGTTCGCCTGGGCCTGTTCCTCCATTTGGACTACACTCGGATGTAACGGCCTTGTTTACCGAGTGGGTCGGCATTGCCCGTTCAGCAGTAATTAAGCCCCCATCGCCAGGATGGGATTTCGTTTCAGATTAAGACGAGGCGCCCAGGTGATTACTTCCCTGTTAAAAATTGCGACCACGTTGATGGCGGCGATGGCTATCGTCTCCTGCGCCCCGTTTCAGCCGTATAGCGAGAACTCGTCGGATCGTTATCACATCGTGCAGCCCGGCGACAATATTCATTCGATCGCCTTCCTGCACCAAACCACGCCGCGGCAATTGCGCGACGCAAACTCGTGGGCCAACTCGGCGAAGCTGCAACCCGGTATGCGCCTGTTGGTTCCCCGGCCAGCCCCGCGTAACGATTTCGCGGCCGGCGCACCGGATAATCACGACTTCTCGCAACATACCCCGGAAGACATGCAACTCCGCTCGGCTGAATTCATCTGGCCATTGCGCAGTTTCGAAATAACGTCGAATTTCGGCAACCGCCGCGGACGCCAGCACCACGGCATCGATTTGAAGGCGCCTCGCGGAACCCCGATTCACGCCGCGGCCGATGGCCGGGTCAAATTTTCCGGCCACAGACGAGGCTATGGCCAAATGGTCGTCATCGCTCACGGCCAGGGCATCGAAACCGTTTACGCGCACAACAGCCGCAATCTGGTCGCACAGGGACAGCGCGTGACGCAAGGCGAAGTCATCGCCCGGGTCGGGCGCTCCGGAAAATCCACGGGCTTCCACCTGCACTTCGAATACCGCCGCCACGGCCAGGCGCTCGACCCGGTCCAGCGGATGCAGGCCTCGTTGTAACGACTGCTCGTGAAATAAGGTGACGGTTGCCAGATTTCCTGATTAAAAAAAGCTGACGGAGGGATTAAAAATAATCCCTCCGTCAGCTTTATCTCAGGAGCAGTGGTTAAAGCAATCTCGGCCTGTGGAATTACAGCTGGTATTGCAGAGCGCGAAATCAGGCGCTAGTTGGGACCCCTGGGAAACCGCGAAGAATCACCCTCTCCAGGCGAATAAGGCGATGGTAATTTATCCTCCTGTCTGCGATCCTGTCGGATGCTCGAAAGCTCTTGTTCATGATTGAACAGTAATTCCAGCGCGACCTTGTAAGTGCCGAACGCTCGTTGGTATCGTTCCTGATCCGGAAACAGGATGTTGATGTATTCCATCAGCAGCGCGGTCGGCAGACCGACCAGCGAGCTGACGATCGCCACGGAAGCACCCGCCTTGATATCTCCTCCCTGACTCAGTGCCAGGTAAAATCCCGCAAACGTACCGATAATACCTATCAAGATGATCATGAAGGGTGCTCGGGCCAGGATTCCGCCAATCGCCTCCGATTCGAAGAACCTGTAGGTCGTGCCGAAGTGCGGATTCCGGTCGAGCGCGATGCGGCTGATCATTTCGTAATCCGGCGCCAGGCCATAGCCCTGGTCCTTCACTTCGTTGGTCGTCAGCTCGATGATCGCTTCCGTGCCATCGACCATATCGAACCACCGATCGAGTAGCTTGGGCTGCTCGCCGGTGACCAGGTTTTTTTCCACCATGTCTTCCTGGGTTTTTTCCAGCAGAATGTTTGCCTGGGTATCGAGTTTGTGTGACTGGAGCTTGAGCTTTTCCGCTTCCTTGATCTTGGCGCGCAATTCCTCGAGATAGGGGTCCTTGCCCGAATACAGCG
>JAOTUD010000510.1 GCA_029864065.1 Gammaproteobacteria bacterium
CCGAGGAAATTTTTCGCGCCGCTGGCGGTCGCGTTATACGCCGAGCGCCGCGCCAGCGCCTCGGTAGATAATTCCTCGCGCAGTTTCGCGCTCGCGTCGAGTTTGCGTTTCTGCGCTTCCCGGGTCTCGGCGTCGCCATAGTACAGGCGGGTATCCTCGAGTTCGGCCGCGAGCTTCGACAGCTTCTCGTCGAACGGCGTGGCTACCGCGACCGTGTTGCCCGAATCTTCCACCTGGAAGTATTCCCCGTTGCCGAGCGCGGCGATCTGCTGCCATGCGGGCCGGGTGTACTCGTGCTGTCCGCTCTGGATGGCGTTGACCACGATACCCTTGCGCGCGGCGGCGGCCAGCGTAACTGGATACTTGACGTCGTTCGCGTAATCCATGTGCGGGGGCGCGTCGCCGACCAGGAACGCCACCTTGTAGACATTGCCGTCGCTGCTCCACGAAACCTTGTGGATCGCGTCGTACAGCGCCTGGTTGACGCTTTCGGGTCCATCACCGCCGCCCTGGGCGCGGAAATCCATCAGGCTCGCGTACATCGAATCGAGGTCGTTCGACAGGTCGTAGACGCGCGTGATATACGCATCGCCACGATCGCGAAACGCGACCAGCCCCATCCTGATGTCGGGATTTTGTTGCGCCGACGCCATCGTGCTCGCGATCGACCAGATCTTTTCCTTGGCCGCCTGGATCAGGCCGCTCATGCTGCTCGTGGTGTCGAGAATGAATACCACTTCGATGCGATGACCCTGTTCGGGCACCACCGGGGTGACCGAGGTATTTTGAATCGCCCGCGCCTGCTTGATTACCGGGAACAGCGCGATACCGGCCGCGGTGGCGATTAGCAACACCAGCGCGATGACTTTTGCGTTTAGGGTTTTGGTTTTCATGGGATTATCTCCGGGTTTAGGGTTGGGTGAGTTTGCGCACGGCGTCGACTGCGACGCGATGCGCGGATTGAAACGGTGACCGATCCTGCTGCGCGCGGAAATCGGCTCGCGATTGCTTGCGCGCGAGTTCGGGAATCCAGCAAAACAGCGCCTGCACCAGGAAGAAGCTCCATAGCGCCGCGACGATGCTGCCGGTGTTGACCATCGCCCAGGCGCCGGCGGCGACGCCGGCCGCTACCAGGCCGAAATCGAGCGCGGCCGAAACCAGCGACGCATGGAAATAAAGCGAACGCGTCAGCCAGATGAAGCCGGCCTGCAGCAGGACCTGCTGGAACAGGTGCAGGTCGAAAAACCAGCACGCCAGGCTCAGCGTCGCCCAGCTGCCGAGCATGACCACGCGGCCGACGCGGGCGCTGCTGCGCTTGAACAGGTAGACCAGGTAAACCAGCGCCGCCCACAGCAGCAGCAGGTTGAACAGCGTGCCGTAGCCGACGAAGCCGCCCAGCAAAAGGCTCGCAACACCGGCGCCGACGGTGATCAGGAGCGCGACGATGACGCCGTCGATGATTCCGGGAGTTTTCATGACTTTGCCCTCCGCTCCTTTTCGCGCAGCAGTGCAATTTCGATTTCCTCGCTACGAATCGCGTCGCCGTGGCCACAAGCGGTGCCGGCAAGCGGATTGTCGTCGCCGACGAGGAGTTCCAGCTTCTGCTTCATGCTGTCGAGCTGCCGGGATTGATCGTCGATTTCACGGGCCAGGCTGTCGCGTTGCGAATCGACGCTCGCCGACTGTTGCTGCAACGCCTGCAGGCGTCTTTCGGCCGCCAGCTTGCGCCGCACCAGGTCGCGCGCCAGGTCGTCTTCGTTGGCGCCGAGACAGATATCGAGCTCCTCGTCGAAACCCTTGATGCCGTCGCGCGTTTCCGCGGCGGCCTTGCGCAATTGCCCAGCCTCGTGCTGCAGTAGCTTGAGGCGCTGCTGGTCCTGGTCGAGCGCGAACTGCATTTCGCGCACCGCCTGCTTGAGCTGCAGATCGGGTTCCTCGATGCGGTCCAGCACCGCGTGAAAATCGGCCTCGAACAGCCGCGAGAGTCGGGTAATCAGTGCCATGTCGTTTGCTCCATTGCCGTTGAAAGATGCGTTGATTCTGGATCAGGGTCGGGCAACAAAACAGGCAGGGTTTGGTAAAACCTGGCGCTGCGGGTTTACAAAATATTTACAAAGCCCCAGCAGCACAATGCTAGGATTGTTGTGTATTTATTGAGGTATTTATCCGATGGCGCAGAAAGCGCGTTTACTGGTGGTCGAGGACGAGGCGGCGATTCGCAGCGGGCTGGTCGACGTGTTCGTATACCATGGCTACGCGGTCGACACCGCCGCCGACGGCAACGATGGGTTGCGCAAGGCGCTCAGCGGCAAGTTCGACCTGATACTGCTCGACGTGATGCTGCCGGGTGTCGACGGTTTCGAAATCTGCAATCGCATCCGTCAGCAGGACCGGCAGCAACCGGTGATCATGCTGACCGCCAAATCGAGCGACGAAGACATAGTGCAGGGCCTGACGCTCGGCGCGGACGACTACGTCGCCAAGCCGTTTTCGGTGACGCAACTGGTATTGCGCGTGCAGGCGGTGCTGCGCCGCTGCGGCATCGCCGGGGAGACCGCACGCGAAATCAGCCTCAACAACGGCCTCGTCATCGATACCGAAAACCTGAGCGCGGGCGATATCGTCTTCACGCGTCGTGAAATGGATCTTTTGCAGTACCTGGCGCAGCAGGCAGATCGCCCGGTGGCGCGCGAGGAATTGCTCGCGCGCGTCTGGGGCTACGCCAATCACATGGAAATCGAGACCCGCACCGTCGATATCCATATCGCCAAGTTGCGCCGCAAGATCGAATCCGACCCGTCCAACCCGCAGGCGATTATCACGGTGCGCGGCGCCGGTTACCGGATTCTGCTCGCGGACCGATGACCCGCCGCCGCCTCATCCTGCTGCTGGCGCTGTTTTTCCTGGCGCTCGCGATTCCGACCTCGGTGCTGGTTTACCAGTCCTAC
>JAOTUD010000034.1 GCA_029864065.1 Gammaproteobacteria bacterium
ACCGCATAGAAGCCGGAATCAGGTTTTTGCGGGACAGGGGGCACCGCCAGGTGGTGCTGCTGGCGCACAGTTGCGGCGCGCACATGGCGATGGACTGGATCCGGGCCAGGACGGACGGCGGCATCGACGCGTTTATCGGGCTCGGGATGGGCGCCACCGACTACCGGCAGCCAATGCATCAACCGTTTCCGCTCGACTGGATGCAGGTACCGGTGCTGGACCTGTATGGTGCCAACGATTACCCGGCGGTTATCCGCCTGGCCCCGGGCCGGCTGGCGATGATCGAACAGGCGGGGCATGCAAAGTCGCACCAGGCCGTATTGCCCGGCGCAAATCACTATTTTAGCGACCAGGGCAAGCCGCTGGTCGCGGCAGTCGCGGACTGGCTCGACCGACTCGACTAGGCCGCGTGTCGATGCTGCCCTCCAGGATCTGGATATTTTCGCTGCTGATCGCCTGTGCGGGCATTGCGCATGCCACCGGCCCCAGCCAGGATACGCTACGCCTGGATCTTCCGAGCGGACAGGAAATCCAGATCAGGCGTTTCACCGGCGGCGACAGGCCCCTGTTGCTGTGGCTGCCGTCCGAGCGCGGCATTCGCGAATCGCACCAGGTTCATGCGCGTGCGCTGGCCGAACTCGGGCACGAGGTCTGGCTGGCCGATTTGCATGAGGCTTATTTCATCGCGACGGACCGTAGCAGTATCGGCAGGTTTCCGCTGGATGATGTCATCGCCATCGTCGACGCGGCCACGACAGCAACTGCTGCAGGGATCATCCTGGTCAGCAGCCAGCGCGGTGCGCAGCTCGCATTGATCGCGGCGCGCGAATGGCAATTGCGGCATCCGGGGAAAACGGATATCAAGGGCGCGTTGTTGATGCATGCCTATCTCTACGAGGCCAGGCCCGGGATTGGCAAGGCGGCAGCCTACCTGCCGGTAGCCGCCGCGACCAACCTGCCGGTTTATCTGCTCGACACCCAGTATTCGACCCGATCGGCGCATATCCAGGCGCTTGCCGGGGCCCTGGCTGTCGGTGGCAGCCAGGTCTATACCCAGGTGTTGCAGGGAGTCCAGGGCGGTTTCTTTGCGCGAGACGAGGATGAGCTCAGCGAGGCTGACCGCACCGCCAGGCAAAATTTCGCGCGCACCCTGAGCCGCGCCGCCGGCATCCTGGCGATGACATCAACGCCGGGCTATGCGGCCGGCAGCGACCACGATACGAGACGGTTTACCAGTGCCAGCATGCGAATTCCATCCCTGCAGAGGCTCGATGAACCGTTGCCGTCACCGGCGCTGGCGCTGCGCGACTACCGGGGCGCCGAGTACGACCTGCAGGCCGGACGCGGCCGCGTCCGGCTGGTCAATTTCTGGGCGACCTGGTGCAAGCCCTGCGTCGAGGAGATCCCATCGCTGCATCGCCTGGAGGCCAGCATTCGCAATCCAGCTTTCGAGATCGTGACCGTCAACGTCGGCGAAACCCGTGAACGCATCTCCCGCTTTCTGCAGCGCGTGCCGATAGAGCTGGCGTTGCTGATGGATGTCGACAACCGTGTTGCCAAAAACTGGAATATATATGTTTACCCGTCGAGCTACCTGGTCGATCAACAGGGTATAATACGGTACGCCTACCTTGGAGCGCTGGAATGGGATTCACCGGAGAACATCGCGATAATCCAGAATCTGCTGATGCAGCGCTGAAACACCCCTATACACGACTGACTCCCGACCACGTCATCGACGCGGTCGAATCGACCGGTCGACTGAGCGACGCGCGCATCCTCGCGCTGAACAGTTACGAGAACAGGGTCTACCAGGTCGGCATCGAGGCGGCGCAACCGGTTATCGTCAAGTTTTATCGTCCCAATCGCTGGAGCGCCCGGCAAATCGACGAGGAGCATCGCTTTACCCGGTTCCTGTTCGATCACGAAATCCCGGTGGTGCCGCCGCTGGTGATAAACCCCGGTAACGAGTTTCCGACAATCGGCTGTCACGATGGCTTCCAGTTTGCCATTTACCCGCGCCAGGGTGGCAGGGCGCCGGAACTGGATAACCTCGACCATTTACACCAGCTGGGTCGATTTATCGGCCGCATTCACGCCGTTGGCAAAGGGTTTCCGTTCGAATACCGGGTGAAACTGTCGGTCGATCAGTCCACCAGCAACGCCGCCTACCTGCTCAAGGCGAATTTTGTTCCCACCGATCTCGAGGACGCTTACCGCGCGATTAGCGGCGAAGTGCTGCAGGCGATTGCGCAGCGACCACCGGATTCGCGCGAGTATGCCCAGATTGCGCTGCATGGCGATTGTCATAGCGGCAACGTGCTGTGGCGTGACGATTGCCCGCATTTCGTCGATTTCGACGACTGCCTCACCGGTCCCGCGATCCAGGATCTGTGGATGCTGCTTTCGGGAGACAGCCTCAGCCAGCAGCGCCAGCTGCTCGAGATCATCGAGGGCTACGATATGTTTTGCAGTTTCGACCAGGCAGAACTCAAGCTGATCGAACCGCTGCGCGCCATGCGCGTGTTGCACTTCAACGCCTGGTTGGCGCGGCGCTGGGACGATCCGGCTTTTCCGCAGGCCTTTCCGTGGTTTAATACGCCACGCTACTGGTCGGAATACATTCTTGAACTGAAAGAACTGGTTACCGGCCTGCAGCAGGCGCCGCTGACGATGCCCGATTTCTAAATGCCGGGCCAAAAAAAAGGGCCCCCTAAGAGGCCCGCAAACATTGCGCGATTAAATCTTGAAAACGTGAATGATCACTAATTCCTATTGCACAGTGTCAACAGGACCCGATGATAATGCCTGCAGGTACCGGACCCTGATGCTTAACCAAAACACTCATAACAGCCAGGAAATGTGAAATTTTTCTGAAAAATTATGAGATTTTGTTACATAACGAGGGCAAGTATCCCGCGATACGTCGCGTAAAACATCACCCAAATGGGTTAAATTGCATTCTTTTTGACATATTATCGAGGTTGCTCCTCGCCGCGGTACTGCCATGATTCCAGGCCTTAAGCTCGACCATACCCTGCGTGACCGGATTAGCGCAAATCTGGCCCGACTGGAGGTACGCAAACAGGAGCGCAAGGGCAGTAAGCATGCCGCGGTCGCGTTTACGCTGGTCGATTGCAGCGAGCCGGCCGCGATCGCCAACATTCCTTATCGCCATCGGGATCGCGGCCAGGCCGCCTATATTCTTACCACGCGGGCATCGAAGCTTTCCAGTCATGCGGGCAACGCGCGTATCCGGGCGGACGCGTCGATCCGGGCGAAACGACGGAACAGGCCGCCCTGCGCGAACTCGAGGAGGAGGTCGGCCTGCGTCTCGATCCGGCCTGCATCCTCGGCCGGCTCGATGATTACGCGACGCGCTCGGGATTCGTCATCACCCCGGTCATCGTCTGGGGCGGCAAAGACCTGTCGTTGACGCCCAACCCGGACGAGGTCGAGCGAATTCACCGGGTCCCGCTGCGGGAACTGCTGCGCGACGACGCGCCGATTCTCGAAAACATCGACGCAAACGAGCACCCGGTGTTGAAAATGCCGCTGGGCGACGAATGGTTTGCCGCGCCGAGCGCCGCGATTGCCTACCAGTTTCGAGAGGTGGCGCTGCTCGGCAAAACCACGCGCGTTGCGCACTTCGACCAGCCCTATTTCGCGTGGAAGTGATGTGGCATTACCCGCTTCCGCACGGTATCCTCGGTATTGGCCGGGTCGCAGGACCCCATAGGGCCCGAGCGAGCCGCGAATCAACGACCCGCAGGGTTTGCGCGACATGAGCTTGAGTTTCGAGAATTTCATAAAGCAGCACAAAACGGCTTTCGAATCCCTGTTCGATCCCGCGTTGACCGATGCCAACACGGTCTACATGGAGCTTTCGTCCGCCACCAAGGGTAGCGAAAGTCTGAGCGAAGCGGAGCAGGATGCCGCAATCTTCAGGGGCATCGATGACGCGGGCGCGCTCGCCGGCGTCGGCGGCTACCTCGAGAATCGTTCGGTCTACCGCGATACCGACCTGTTTCACGGTGACGCCGAGCGCTGCATTCATATCGGGATCGACGTGTTCATGCCGGCCGGGACCGCGATATTCGCGCCGCTCGACGGCGTCGTTCACAGCTTCGCCAACCGCCAGGTGCGGGGCGATTACGGGCCGGTCATCATCCTGCGGCATCACCTCGATGATTTCACCTTCCACAGCCTCTACGGCCACCTGAGCGAAGGCTCGCTGGCGCATCTTCATGACGGCAAACCCGTCGCCGCGGGCAACAAAATCGCCGAAATCGGGCCGCGTTCGGTCAACGGCAACTGGGCGCCGCACCTGCATTTCCAGTTGATCCGGGACATGCAGGACTACCACGGCGATTATCCGGGGGTCGTGCGCCCGGCCGAGGTCGACTTTTTCCGCGCCAACTGTCCTGATCCGACGAGCCTGCTGCTGACCTAGCCCGGAAAAATCCTGGCGACCAGCTGCAGCCACAAAGCGCCGACGAACAGCATGGCGATCGCGTAGGGCCAGTTCCAGAACGCGATTTTCCAGCCCGGAATCCCGTATCGGCCCTGAAACACGAGGCTGGTGCCGGACAGCGGGTTGGAGCAGGTGCCGAGATGCCACGCGAACAGGAACGTCGCCGCGAGCAGGTTCGGGTCCGGATCCAGCGTCAGGATCATCGGCGTGAAACTCGAAATCATGATGATCGGGTGGATGCCGCAAAAGGCGCAGAAAAGCATGATTGCCAGTACCTCGGCCGCGCTGATGCTATCGAACTGGTCGAAGGGATTTGCGAAAACGCCGTGCAGAATAAGCGCCGAGATACCCGCGGCGAGCACCCCGGCCGACAGGAACAGGCACAGTTCGTTGACGATTCTGGGCAAGCCCTCGAATACGTAGGACCGCAGCTCGCGGGCCGAACCAGAGATCCCGTTGCGAACCAGCAGCAGCAACGACGTGACCAGCAATGCGCTGATTGCAATCAGCACCAGGATCGAGGTATCGGGCAGCGACCACGACATCGCGATCACGGTCACGATCAGGATTGCAGGCACCTTGAGCGCGGCCAGGTGAGTCGGGTAGCCGATGAAATTTTCGACCTCGTCCGCGTAACGCAGCCGGGCCTCGACGTAAACCCCGATGATCCCGATCAGCATGAACGGAAACCCGGCGACGATGATCCACAGCAGGCTCGCGTCGCTGACATAGGTCAGCACCACCGCCATCGCGCCGAAGAATGGCGACCAGCTCGAAACGCCGCAAAACACCCGGGTAAAGGTCTGCGCGGTGAAACGCTGCAATGGGCGCTTGCGATGGATGCGGTCGGATATCAGGATCGGCGCCGAAATATTGATCACCGAACTCGAGATGTTGAGCCCGACGATGGTTTGCAGGAACGCCTTGCGCCCGACGGGCAGGGTTTCGTCCTGCAGCGTGTCGGGTATCACCACGAGGCGCAGAAATCCGACCGAGGCAATCATCGTCATCAGGCCGGTGCTCGAGCTGATGACGAAATCCGGATCGATTTGCGCGTCGCTGTGCGTGGCGAAAATCATTAACCCGATACCGATCAGCAGGATCAGCGTGACCTGCACCTTCAGCACGCGGGTGGTATCGGCGAACAGCAGCAGCGCCGCGCTCCACGCGCCGATACCCGCGATCCACAGCGGGTTGAAACCGGGCTGCAGCAAGCCGAGACCGCTCATGACCGTGATGACGATCATCAGCAGGATCAGTATCCCGGCCGTCGAGTGCCGCAGTCTTTTGCCTGGACTGTCGATTTGAGATTCTCTGGAAATGATGGGAGTTGGCGGAATGTTACTTGATTTTAGCGAACGGTTAACCACACAGTTTCGGCGAAATAGGGTTTGTACAGTTCGCAGAAAAAGGGGACTGCGATAACAGCCGGTCGCGCCAGGGCCGTTGTCGAATCCCGGAGTTCGCGTGACAGCGAAGCTGCTGCCTCGTTTGATGCCGGTCATTGCGGCCTGCACCGCAAATGACGGTAACTTATCCGGCGTAATTGAACGAACATTAGGTTCGTGGCAAAGGGCAGGGACCGGGGTCATTTCGAAATTCGTCATGCCGGCTCGCGTGCCGTCTTCCCTAAAGCGCCACGGTCAGATTGTCGGAATGGATTGCTGCCGGGCCTCGCCGGCCTGCGCGGTAATGACGGTAAATCGACCGAAACGCCTGAGGAAACGAGGGGATTGGTCCCGCGGGCGCCCGTTTACTCGGCCTCGTCGACGCCGCGATGCATTTCGATCTGGTGGTTGATATCTTCGTCCTGCAGCAGCTTTTGCATCGCGTTGATAAAGCTTGCCGATTGCTGGTAAGAGGTATCGCGAAAACGAATGATCACCGCCAGCTCGTCGGGGTCGAGCTTCAGGTGGAAATCGCCCGAGGGTTTCAGGATCTTGCGAATCTTGTTCCAGTCCGAAATGCGGTCGTCGGGATCCTTCGACAGCGCGCTCTCGATAAAGACGGCGAAATCCTCGTCGATATCGGGGCAGGTGTTGCGAATATCCGGCGGCTTCTGGCTGACCTGCATCTTCAACAGCTTGGCCAGCGTCGACGCGCTGAAGGGGAGGCTGGTGGTCAGCATGTGAAAAGCCATGACGCCGAGTGCGTAAATGTCGGCGCGCCCGTCGAGCAGGTCGCCGTTGATGATTTCGGGCGCCAGGTAGGAAGGCGTGCCCTCGATATTGACGTCCCCGTCCTGGGGCGGGCTGGCGATGCCGAAATCGGTCAGTTTTATATTGCCGTAAGCGTCGATGACGATATTCGAAGGCTTGATGTCGCGGTGCACGATGCCCTTTTCGCCATGGTTGTGCGCGTACTGTAGCGCGCCCGCGACCTGCGACAGAATTTCACGCGTCTCGGCGAGCGTGAAGGCCCCCTTGTCGTCCAGGATCGCGGAAAGATCCTGTCCATGCAGCTTCTCCATGACGATGAAGCGGGTAGAGAACTCGTTGATAACCTCGAACACGTTGACGATATTCGGATGGTTCAGGCTGGCGATGGTTTTGCCTTCCTGCTCGAAGCGCCGCAGGAACTTGTCGTTATAGGCGAGCTTGTACTTGAGCATCTTGATCGCGACCTCGCGCTCCAGCTCAGGATCCCAGGCGCTGAACACGGTCGCCATGTTGCCTTCGCCCAGCTTGCTGCGCAGCACGTACTTGCCGACCTGGTTGATACCGCCGTTTCGCGCCATGCGGCTGGTCATCAGCTGCGACATGATCTCGGCAAACTCGGGATGCTTTTCGATCAGTTCCTTGAAATGCTGCTTGTCGAGATAAAACGCCGTGGTGTCGGACAGCGCGACGATATCGGCCGAGTAGGTGGAGTTGATCAGCAGCGATATTTCACCGACGACCTCGCCTTTCTTGAGCAGGATGCGGCTCTTGACCTCGCCGTTAATGTCGGGAATCTGAACTTCGACCCTGCCTTCGAAGATAAAGTAGATACGCTCACCCATCTGCCCGGCCTCGACCACCATGTCGCCTTTCCTGAATTCCGCGCTCTGGGTGAGTTCCGCGATATCGTGGATGATCTCGACGTCGAGATCCTGCAGGATCTTGACGCCTGAAAGAATGAGCGTGATTTCGTCTGTATGGATCGACATCGGGTTTTCTCGGTCAGGGTCAGCCGATATGGAAATTAGCTTAGGATTCGATCGCGCAATGTTTCGCGCAACAGGTCACATATAGGTAAAGAATCTAGAATAATCCAGGATTAAGTGGCGAGGCCGCGGTCAGACCGCCGTCCAGCGTATAACACTGGCCGGTGGCAAAGGCGGCCTCGTCCGAGGCGAGCCACAGCGCGAGGTTCGCGATATCGGCCGGTTCGCCGAATCGTCCCGCGGGGTGTCGCGCCAGCGCGTCCCGTTTTGCCCGTTCGGAGTTTTTGGCGACGTTGAAGGCCGCGTCCGCCATGGCGGTCATGATCCAGCCGGGGCTGATCGCGTTGCAGCGAATATCGGGGCCATGGTCGACCGCGATCGAACGGGTCAAACCCTGCACGAAGGCCTTCGAGGCATTGTAGAGCGCGAGCCCCGGATCGGCGGTAGAGGCCGAAATAGAACCGATATTGATAATCGAGCCCCCCTGACACATGATCGGGATACAGTCGCGGCACAGCATGAACACGCCTTTCGCATTGGCGCCCATTAGCAGGTCCCAGTCCTGGTCGGTGGTTTCGACGATGGTCTTTTCGATCTGCACCCCGGCGTTATTGACCAGGATCGACAGTTCGCCGAACTCGGCGACGACGCGGTCGGTGAGCGCATCGACGTCGGCCTTGTCGGCAACGTCGGCGGTTTGCCATAGCACCGCGTCCGGCAGGTCGTCGGGTCTCGCGCCGCGTCCGCAGGTCATCACGCGCGCACCCTCGGCGACGAAGCGCTCGACGATGGCGCGGCCGATGCCCTGGCGTCCGCCGGTCACCAGCGCGGTTTTGCCGTTTAGCCGTTTCATAAATGCATTTGCTGGACCTGGGCGCTGAGCCCGCCGTCGATAACCCAGAGCTGGCCCGACGCGTAGCGTGCCTCGTCCGAGGCGAGCCAGTTGACCAGGTTGGCGATGTCCTCCGGGGTGCCGTAGGTGCGCGTCGGGTGCACGTCCCGCACCGCCTGTTTCAGTGTTTCGATGTCTCCCGATTCGCCGAAAAAGCTCTGCAGCATCGGGGTATCGACGTAACCCGGGCAAATTGCGTTGACGCGAATTCCCTCGGGCCCGTGATCGCAGGCCATCGCGCGAGTCAGCGCGTGTACCGCGCCCTTGGTGGCGCAGTAGGCGGCCAGTCCCGGGTCGGCGATATAGCCGTCGTAGGAGCCGAAGTTGATGATGCTGCCGGCGCCCGATTTGCGCAGCAGGGGCAGGGCGTACTTGGAGGTCAGAAACATGCCGGTGACGTTGATCGCAAAGATCCGGTTCCATTCCTCCAGCGTGGTCTCCTCGATCGTCTTTTCGATTTCGATGGCGGCCGCGTTGACCAGTATATCGAGCTTGTCCCAGCGCTGCGCCAGCCCGGCAAAGGTTTGCCGGCAGACCGATTCGTCGGTGACGTCATAGGCGAGGAACTCGACCCGGTCGGGCAGCTCGCCGGGTTGTGTCAAATCGGCCGCGATGACGCGCGCGCCCTCGCGCGCAAAGCGCGCGCAGGTCGCGCTGCCGATTCCGCCGCTGCCGCCGGTAACAAACGCGGTCTTGCCGTCGAGCAACTTGCTCATGCCGCCGCCTCGGCGGCGTGCCGGTAGGCGTCGAGGATGAGCCCGTGGAAATGATGCACCGCGTGTTCGCTGGCGCCGCTACCGTCGATATCGACGATGTAGCGTCCCGAATTGAATGCCGGCGTATTCATGCCGCGCTGCACGCTTTCGACGAGGCCGATGTCCTCCGGCTGCAGCACTTCATCGATAAACTTCAGTGCCTCTTTTTCAGTTTCGTTGGGCTCTGCGGTTTCGAAAAAAAAATCGAACTCTTCCCGGGTTTCCTGTTCGTTGATCGGATAGAAACGCCACACCATGAAGTTGCCGCGGCCGGGGTAACGCATCAGCGTCAGGTTGGGCCACAGGAACCAGACCGCGTGATCGGTGACGGTGGCGTCGGCGATATTGTAAGCCGAGTTTTCGCCAACTCGCGCCTTGGCCATGTGGCTGGAATAAATTCCGTGGGTTTCGACCTTGTAGGTATCCATATCGATCATAGAGCTGAAACCCTTGTGCGCGACCGGGCAGTGGTAACACTCGAGAAAATTGTCCACCACGGCTTTCCAGTTCGCCTTGATACGATAAGTCAGCCGGGTCGAAAAAGTCAGTCGGCTCAGATCTGGTGCATATTCCATGATTTCCCGCGCGAGGTTTCCCGACTGTTCGGCGAGCGCAGCGGCGTCGCCATCGAGATTGACGAATACCAGGTGGCAAAACACTTCGACCTGCACCCGGTCGAGACAGATCTGTTTGTGATCGAAGTTTTCGAGATACTGCGAGCGGGGCGCGGTCACCAGCGCGCCATAGAGATCGTAAGTCCATGCATGATAAGGACAGGTAATCCGCCTGATCTTTCCCTGTCCCTTTAAAAGTTCGTGCCCGCGGTGCTTGCAGACGTTGTAAAAAGCCCCGAGTTCGCCGTCGCGGCTGCGCAGCGCGACAATGGGCTGTCCTTCGATATCCATCGTGACGTAGCTGCCGGGATCTCGCAGTGATTCCTCGTGACAAACAAACTGCCAGCTGCGATGAAATATCTGCTCCCGCTCGATCTGCAAGAACTTTGGATCGACATAGCAGCGGGAATTGATCGAATGCGACCGCGTCGCTACCGGGTCGTATTGACCGAGAATCTCGGAAAATTCGGAGCCGCTTAGGCTTGCGCTGGGCAATGTTAATCTCCTTCGTTTCGATGCATCTTACTGGATGCTCCGTTCGCGCGGACCAGAAATGTCTGGCAGAATACCGAGACCGGCTTTACCCGGATCGTAGCCTTGCGACATTTAACCATGAAAGACTGCTGGTTTGGAGACGAAGAACGGCAAAATTCAATACCCCGGGTACAAATTTATGACCGATTCTATGGCTAGCAACACCGGGAAGATGAACGCGTCCGATACCGAAAAAAAGCAATGGCATTACCGTCCACAAGTACCGGTGCAGGTTTCGCCGTTATTCAGGCAGCCTTTTGATGCACGCGCGGTATTGAACTGGTTTGGGCGTGGCTGGTTTCCGCTCTCGGAACGCCTGGTCATTCTTTCGCTGGCGGTCGTATCCTGGTTCTTTTTCCAGCCCGCGCTGATACGCTGTCAGGTATTCCAGTTCGACTGGATCGCGCAGATTTTTTTCAGAAACCTGATCCTGATGTTCGTCGTTGCGGGTGGCCTGCATCTTTACTTCTATGTTTTGCGGGGCCAGGGTGAGGAACGCCATTACGATGCGCGGCCGTTCGCCGAAAACAGCCGGGTATTCACGTTCAACAACCAGCTGCGCGACAACATGTTCTGGAGTTGCGCCAGCGGCGTTACCATCTGGAGCGCCTACGAAGCGCTGATGATGTGGGCGCTTGCGAACGGTTACGCGCCAATGCTCGACTGGCCGGGGGATGCGCTGTGGCTAGTGCTTCTGATTTTCCTGGTGCCGATCTGGGAGACCTTTTACTTTTTCCTGATTCACCGCTTACTGCACTGGCCGCCGCTGTATCGCAAGGTGCATTACCTGCATCATCGCAATACCAACGTCGGGCCCTGGTCAGGGCTGTCGATGCATCCGCTCGAGCATGTGATCTATCTCGGCTCGGTCCTGATTCACTGGGTCGTGCCGGCGAATCCGCTGCTGATCGTCTTTCACCTGCAGTATTTCACATTGTCCGCCGCGACCACGCACAGCGGCTACGAGGGCATCGTTATCGACGGTAAAAACCGCCTCAAACTGGGTACCTTTCATCACCAGATGCACCATCGCTTCTTCGAATGTAACTACGGAGGACTTGAGATCCCGTGGGACAAGTGGTTCGGTACCTTTAACGACGGCACGCCCGAGTCGCACCGACAATTTCTCGCCAGGCGCAAATTAAAAGCCGAACAGGCAAACGGCTGAAAATACTCGCGGTTTAAATAACGTGAAATCACATGCACGGGTAGTTGTCATCGGCGGCGGTATCGGGGGTTGCTCGGCGCTCTATCATCTCACGCAGGAGGGCTGGACCGACGTAGTGCTGGTCGAACGTGACGAGCTGACTTCCGGCACCACCTGGCACTCCGCGGCGCAGTGCCCGAACCTGGCGTTTAACCAGCTGCTGATCGGGCTGCGCAGTTTCACCATCGATTTGTACCGGGAGCTTGCTGAAGACCCGGACTAC
>JAOTUD010000512.1 GCA_029864065.1 Gammaproteobacteria bacterium
TCCTGGTCGGGTTGCTGCCGTCGCAGGCGGTCAATCTCGAGGCTATCCTGTTCGGCGATCTGCTGGCGACGACGCGCGCCGACCTGTTGAGCCTGCTGGTGACGACGGCGTTACTGCTGGCCATCCTGCTGCATCACTGGCGCGCCTTTGTCGCGGTGTCGGTGAGCCGCGAAATCGCGCAGGCCGAGGGCATCGAGGTGCGCAGGGTACAGTTTCTGATGTACCTGATGATCGCGTTGCTGGTCGCGATCATGATGAAGGTCATGGGCGTTTTACTGATCGCCGCGATGCTGGTCATCCCGACCACCAGCGCGCGCCTGTTCAGCCGCAGCCCCGAGCAAATGGTCGCGATCAGCGCCCTTTACGGACTCGGCGCGCTGGCCGGCGGTATCGCCGGTTCCTTCCATTTCGATTTTCAGACCGGCCCCGCCATCGTCGTCAGCGCGACCGCGCTGTTGTTGATCACGCTCGCGTTCAAGCGGGCCTCGGGGTTTGCCGTCGAATAGTGGTCCAGCGGACGACCGTTGCAGCCTCTCGCGACTGTCCGGGCGATTTTCGACTTGTAGAATGTAATCTGACTCCCAGGTTTGGAACCATGAAACCAACGGATCACCGCCCAGCCTTTATGTCGAGAGAGGCTGCATCGCTCGCCTGCCACAGGGATTTCGCCAGCCATTCCCGATGCGAGGATACCGTATCGAGCGGGCCGCCGTTAGCGCCCTTCGCGGTATAAAGGCTGGGTGCTGAGCAGTTCCGATCTCGGCAGCGCTTTTTGGAATACGATTTCTTTCGGCAGGTTGAAAACCACCCGGACAGCCGCGAAGGGCGCCAACGGCGGCCCGCATGGAATTTCGGATGAGAGCGTAGATTTAATTTCGGAATCAATTGGTTGTAAACATTGACGGCCACCCCCTCAGCCGCTAGAATTCGCCACCTTTTTCAGTATTGCCTCGGAGTCCAACATGTACGCTGTCATCGCCACCGGCGGAAAACAGTATAAAGTCACCAAGGGCGAAACCCTGCGCGTGGAAAAGATTGCCGGCGACGAAGGCGACACCGTCAAGCTCGACAACGTGCTGATGGTTGCCGATGGCGACAAGGTCTCCGTGGGTACCCCGGTGCTCGACAAGGCGACCGTAACCGCGAAGATCATGGCGCACGGCCGTGGCGACAAGATCGAAATCGTCAAGTTTCGCAGGCGCAAGCACTCGCGCCGCCAGATGGGCCATCGCCAGAGCTATACTGAAATCGAAGTAACCGAAATCAAGGCATAGGAACCAGCAATGGCACATAAAAAAGCGGCGGGCAGTACCCGCAACGGTCGCGATTCGGAATCCAAGCGATTAGGCGTCAAGAAATTCGGTGGCGAAGCGGTCATCCCGGGTAACATCCTGGTACGCCAGCGTGGCACCAAGTTCCATCCCGGCGACAACGTCGGCTGCGGCAAGGACCACACCCTGTACGCGACGGCCGAGGGCAAGGTCGAGTTCAGGGTCAAGGGTCGTAATAACCGCACCTTCGTCAGCGTGGTTAACTAGCCTAAATCCTCGCCCGGTAACGGTTAGGAAAGCCTCGCCCAGCGAGGCTTTTTTATTTGCCGATGGTATGATCCCGCGATGAAATTTATCGATGAAGCCAATATTTACGTGAAAGCCGGCGATGGCGGGAACGGCATCGTCAGTTTCAGGCGTGAAAAATATATCCCGATGGGTGGGCCCGACGGCGGCGACGGCGGCGACGGCGGCTCGGTTTACGTGATCGGCTCGAAGGATTTGAATACGCTGTCCGATTTTCGCCATACGCGCCGTTTCGTCGCGCAGCGCGGCGCCAACGGAAAGGGCAGGAATTGCACCGGCGCGAAGGGCGAGGATGTCGTCATCGAGGTGCCGCTGGGCACGATGATCACGACGCTCGACCAGGGTGAGCTTATCGTCGACGTCGCGTCAGAGGCGGAGCCGATCCTGATTGCTCGGGGCGGCTTTCACGGGCTCGGCAACACGCGCTACAAGAGTTCGACCAACCGCGCGCCTCGGCAATGCAGCAAGGGCAGCAAGGGTGAAGAGTTCGATCTCAGGCTAGAGCTCAAGGTCATCGCCGACGTCGGCCTGCTCGGCATGCCCAACGCCGGCAAGTCGACGTTCATTCGCGCGGTGTCCGCGGCCCGTCCCAAGGTGGCCGATTACCCATTCACGACGCTGCACCCGAATCTCGGTGTGGTCAGCGTCTCCAGGCACCGCAGTTTCGTGGTCGCCGATATTCCCGGGTTGATCGAGGGCGCCGCCGATGGCGTCGGCCTCGGTATCCAGTTCCTGAAACATTTGCAGCGCACCCGGTTGTTGTTGCATATAATCGACGTCATGCCCGACGCGAGCGCGGACTCCGCGGTCGCGTCGGCGCGGAAGATATTGCGCGAGCTGAGGCGCTACGATGAATCGCTCTACCTCAAGCCGCGCTGGCTGGTATTGAACAAGCTCGACCTGGTGTCCGCAGACGAGCGACAGTCGGTATGCGATGACGTTACCGCGGGTCTGGACTGGGACGGCCCGGTATACGCGATCAGCGCGCTGGACGGGCAGGGCGTCGATCCGCTTTGTAACGACATTATGAATTTCCTCGAGAACCATGAATCGCTATAAGAAAGTGGTCGTCAAGATCGGCTCGGCGCTGATTACCGCGGGCGGCAAGGGCCTCGACCGCGGCATGATTGCCGCCTGGGCCGATCAGATGGCGCGCTTGCGCGCCGACGGTATCGACGTGGTGCTGGTTTCGTCGGGATCGATCGCCGAGGGCGTCACCCGGCTCGGGCTAAAATCGCGCCCGAGGAATATCTCCGAGCTGCAGGCCACCGCCGCGGTCGGCCAGATGGGGCTAGTGCAGGCCTACGAAGCCTGCTTCCAGGCGCATGGCATTCATAGCGCGCAAATCCTGCTGACCCATGCCGACCT
>JAOTUD010000511.1 GCA_029864065.1 Gammaproteobacteria bacterium
ATGGATAATGTCGCGCTTTAAACCAAGAGCGAGATTATGCCAAAAGGCGATCACATAGAGATGCGCGGGGTGGTGAAAGATACTTTACCCAACACCATGTTTCGCGTCGAACTTGAAAATGGACATGTCGTCACGGCCCACATTTCCGGCAAGATGCGCAAGCATTACATTCGAATTCTTACTGGCGACACCGTGACCGTAGAGCTGACGCCTTACGATCTCACCAAGGGGAGAATTACCTTCCGCGAGCGATAAGCTCGCTAGTCGGCGATAGCGCCTTCCTTCTTCTTATTCGTCTTTATGACCTGGCAGTGCAAGCTGTCGTCCTTGATATCAATCTTGACCCTGCCGCCTCCGGTCAGCTCACCGAACAGTAATTCGTTGGCAAGCACCTGCTTGATTTCATCCTGGATAACCCGCGCCATCGGACGCGCGCCCATCTTCGGATCGTATCCTTTTTCAGCCAGCCAGCGGCGCGCCGCATCGCTGACCGTCATGCTGACCTTCTTCGCTTCGAGCTGCGATTCGAGCTCGATCAGGAACTTGTCGACGACGTTCAGAATGACGTTGGTGTCGAGCGCCTTGAACTGGATGATGGCGTCGAGACGGTTTCTGAATTCGGGGCTAAAGGTTTTCTTGATCGCCTCCCCGGCATCCAGCGTGTGATCCTGCAAGGTGAAGCCCATCGAGGCGCGGCTCATCTGCTCGGCGCCGGCATTGGTCGTCATAACCAGGATGGTGTTGCGGAAATCTGCCTTGCGGCCGTTGCTGTCGGTCAGCGTGCCGCTGTCCATGACCTGCAGCAGCAGGTTGAACACGTCCGGGTGCGCCTTTTCGATTTCGTCGAGCAGCACCACCGAATAAGGATGCTTGTTGAGTTCCTCGGTTAGCAGGCCGCCCTGGTCGTAGCCAACGTATCCCGGTGGCGCGCCGATCAATCTCGATACGGTGTGTCTTTCCATGTACTCGGACATGTCGAAGCGAATAAGCTCGATGCCCATGATTTTGGCGATCTGCCGGCACACCTCGGTTTTGCCGACGCCGGTCGGACCGGAAAATAGAAAGGAGCCCACCGGTTTCGATTCGCGGCCCAGCCCTGAGCGCGACATCTTGATGGCCGCATCCAGCGCGTTGATCGCTTCGTCCTGGCCAAACACGACCCTCGACAGGTTCTTGCCGAGGTTTTTAAGCATGTCCAGATCGGAGGTGCTGACCGTATTTGCCGGTATGCGCGCAATCTTGGCGACGATATTTTCGATGTCGTGGATGCCGATCGTCTTCTTGCGTTGCTTCGGCGGCAGCAGGCGGCGCTGCGCGCCGGCTTCATCGATGACGTCGATAGCCTTGTCGGGCAGGTGGCGGTCGTTGATGTAGCGGGATGCCAGTTCGGTCGCCTTGCGCAAGGCCTGCAGCGTGTACTTGACGTTATGGTGTTCCTCGAATCGCGATTTCAGCCCCTTCAGTATCAGGTAGGTTTCCTCGGTGCTGGGTTCGGGAACGTCGATTTTCTGGAAGCGTCGCGCGAGCGCGCGGTCTTTTTCGAAAATGCCGCGAAACTCCGCGTAGGTGGTCGAACCGATACACTTGATATCGCCGTTAGCGAGCACCGGCTTGATCAGGTTCGACGCATCCATGACGCCACCGGAAGCGGAACCGGCGCCGATGATGGTATGGATCTCGTCGATGAAGAGTATCGATCCGGGTTCCCGCGTGAGCTGGCCGATGACGGCTTTCAAACGCTTTTCGAAATCACCGCGATACTTGGTACCGGCAACCAGGGCGCCGAGGTCGAGCGAATAAACCGTGCTGTCGAGCAGCAACTCCGGCACTTCTTCTTCGACGATCTTGCGCGCCAGTCCCTCGGCGATAGCGGTCTTGCCTACGCCCGCCTCGCCCACCAGCAGCGGGTTGTTTTTGCGGCGGCGGCATAGCGTCTGGATAATGCGCTCGATCTCGTGATCACGGCCGATCAACGGATCGATCTTGCCCGAATAGGCCATTTCGTTGAGATTGACGGCGAACTTTTCCAGCGGGTTGGTGCTTTCCTGGTCGCCCGGCAGGGCCTCGGCGTCGTGGGTGAAGGTTTCTTCCTCGCTTTCCTCGTTAACCCGCGTGATGCCATGCGACAGGTAATTGGTAACGTCGAGCCGCTCGATGTTGTGCTTGTTGAGAAGGTATACCGCGTGCGAGTCCTGTTCGGAGAAAATCGCCACCAGTACGTTGGCGCCGGAGACCTCGCCGTTGCCGGACGATTGCACGTGAAAAAGAGCGCGCTGCAGCACGCGTTGAAAACCCAGCGTCGGCTGCGTGTCGCGATCCTCGTCCGCCATCAACAGCGGTGTATTCTGGTCGACGAATATCTCCAGTTCGGTCTTCAGCAACTGCACGTTTCCGCCGCAGGCCTCGATCACCGCGATCGCGGCGTCGTTGTCGGTAAGCATCAACAGCAAATGCTCAACGGTAATGAACTCGTGGCGCTTTTCGTTGGCGTCGTGAAAAGCCTTGTTCAGAGATTGTTCCAGTTCTTTGTTCAGCATTTTGTCGGCTTCGAGGCTAGGGCTTGTGGTTACAAATATAGTCGATTTGACCTTGAATGTGACCTAAATGTTCAAGCGATTTTTAAAATTCCGGTTGCGCCCGATGGTTCAGCTTTCTTCCATGTCGCACAGCAGCGGATGCTTGTTTTCACGGGCGTAGCTGTTGACCGCGGTAACCTTGGTTTCGGCGATATCGCGGGTGTAAATGCCGCACACGCCTTTCCCGGTTTTGTGTACGTTCAGCATGATGCGGGTCGCATTCTCCCGGTTGTGGCCGAAAATTGCCTCGAGAACGTGCACCACGAACTCCATCGGGGTGTAATCGTCGTTGAGTAAAACGACCTTGTAGAGCGGCGGTTTCTTTAGTTTTGGGCGGGTTCGCTCCAGCAGCAGCGTATCGTCATCATC
>JAOTUD010000035.1 GCA_029864065.1 Gammaproteobacteria bacterium
TTGCAACCACAGCCATGTATCAACCGACCGCACCGATCGATTACCTGTCGCCCGATGTCCCAGGGCAGCTGCCCTGGCACGACGTGCCGCTGGTCATCGCCGACGACCGCTCGGTGGAGGGATTTGGTTGCCTGGTCGACGATGCCGACGGTTTCGATATCGAAATCGTGCAGTGGCCCGCGCTGGGCTGGCGCCCGGTCGATGCCGGCACCGGTGACGAGGCCGGAACCGTCGAGGGCGTTTTTCATAGCGAATGGTGCGGGCAGGTGTTGCGCGCGAGGAACGACGCCGTCAACGGCGATTACGTTCTCGGCTGGTCGACCAATCCCGCCGAGGCCAGCGAAGACGAGGCGGCGCCGGACCCGGTGCGGGTGCTGCTATGGCATCTGAATTATCATCCCGACGGCGGCCAGCTGTTTTACCCGCTGGATAGCAAGCCTTTCGTGGTGCCGGTGGCGATGCCCGGTGACGATATCGCGCTCGATGATATCGTCGCGCTGTGGTGTGATGGCAGCCGCGGGCTTTATATCCGCCCCGGAATCTGGCACGAAGGGGTTTTCCCGTCGACGCGGGCGCAGTCGTTCCGCGATCGCCAGGGCCGCGTGCACGCGCGTGTCAGCTGTAACATCGCGCGTGAGTTCGGGCTGTTCCTGAACGTACCCCTGCGCCCGGCTACTTCCTGACGAGGCTGATCCGGCGCCCGACCCAGTCTGGTAATTCCGCAACCTCGGCCGCCTTGAGGCGGGTCTGCACGTCCTCCGGCATCGCCGTGGTGCGGCCCGCGCGCGTGTCGTAGTGCAGGGTCATGAATTCCGCGGTTGCGCAGGGATCGCCGTCGACGCGCATCTGGTGTGCAAACCAGATTTTCTTCGCGTCCGATCCCAGCATCAGGGTCTCGATATCCAGCGTCGCCGGCATGCGCACGTCGTTCAGGTAGCGAAGATGGGATTCGACCGTGTAAATTGCGCAGCCTGTAGCTGCGAAGTAATCGGTGCCGATGCCGAAGTGATCCTGCATGACCCAGGTCGTGTTGGTAAACGGCAGCAGGTAATAGGCTTCATTGAGATGTCCGTAAGCGTCGGCCCAGCTGTCCTGCATCGGCTCGGAGTGAAACTTGAATACTGTCATCGGGCTGATCCCAGGTTGGAATGTGGTCGAGTATAGCGTATCGTCGCGCGCTTGAAACTCAACCGGCCCGGGTCGATATAGTGGCATATCCAACGATAAGATCTACGAGTAGAATCTCGCGATGCAACCCATAGTCAGCATCCAGTCGCTGTCGAAAGTTTATGACAGTGGTTACCAGGCGCTTTGCGCGGTCGACCTCGATATTTTCGAGGGCGAGATTCTTGCGCTGCTCGGTCCTAACGGCGCCGGCAAGACCACCCTGATTTCGATTATCTGCGGCATCGTCTCCGGCAGCACGGGGTCGGTCCGCGTCGCCGGCCACGACATTGTCAGCGAGTACCGGATAACGCGCGACCTGATCGGGCTGGTGCCGCAGGAGTTGACGCTCGGCGCCTTCGACACGGTCTGGAATACGGTGAATTTCAGCCGTGGTTTATTCGGCAAGAAACCCGACGTCGCCTACCTCGAACAGTTGCTCAAGGATCTTTCGCTATGGGACAAGCGCGACAGTGAATTGCGCGAGCTTTCCGGTGGCATGAAACGCCGCGTCCTGATCGCCAAGGCCCTGTCGCACGAGCCGCGCATCCTCTTTCTCGACGAGCCCACCGCGGGTGTCGACGTCGAGCTGCGCCAGGATATGTGGAAGATGGTGCACCGGCTGAACGACTCTGGCGTTACCATTATCCTGACGACGCACTATATCGAGGAAGCCGAGGAAATCGCCGACCGCGTCGGCATTATCAACCAGGGCCAGTTGCTGCTGGTCGACGACAAGAAAAACCTGATGCAGAAACTCGGCAAGAAACAGTTATTGATCGAGCTCAGGCATTCGATCGGGCAGATTCCGCCGGAGCTCGCGCAATACGAACTCGAGACTTCGGCGGATGGCGCTCACCTGATCTATACCTACGATACCCAGGGCGAGCGCACCGGGATAACCGCATTGCTGCAGGACCTGCACAATGCGGGGCTGGCGATGAAGGATCTGAAATCCAGCCAGACATCGCTGGAAGAAATTTTCGTCAGCCTGGTGAGGGCGCAATGATCAACTATCAGGCCATCCGCGTCATCTACAAGTACGAAATGCTGCGTGCGTGGAAAACCCTGCTGCAGACCATCGCTTCTCCGGTAATTTCGACTTCGCTTTATTTTGTCGTCTTCGGCGCCGCGATCGGCTCGCGCATCGAACAGATCGAAGGAGTGTCCTATGGCGTGTTCATCGTGCCGGGGCTGGTGATGCTGTCGTTGCTGACGCAGAGCATTGCCAACGCCTCTTTCGCAATCTTTTTCCCGAAGTTTACCGGCACAATTTACGAAGTCATGTCGGCGCCGATTTCTTTCTTCGAAATCGTCGTCGGCTATGTCGGCGCGGCGGCCTCCAAATCGCTTATTCTCGGCATCATCATCCTGCTCACCGCGAACCTGTTCGTCGATCTCAACATCGCGCACCCGTTCATCATGACGCTATTCCTGGTGCTGACCTGTATCTCGTTCGCGCTGTTCGGTTTCATTATCGGCCTGTGGGCGACGAACTTCGAAAAATTGCAATTGATCCCGTTGCTGGTGATTACGCCGCTGGTATTCCTCGGCGGCAGTTTTTACTCGGTCAGCATGCTGCCGCCGGTCTGGCAGACGGTCACGCTGTTCAACCCGGTGCTCTACCTGATCAGCGGGTTTCGCTGGAGCTTCTTCGAGGTAGCGGACGTCAGCGTCGGCATCAGCCTGGCCATAATCGGCCTGTTCCTGCTGGCCTGCCTGGCGCTGGTCTGGTGGATGTTCAAGACCGGCTATCGCCTCAGGAACTAGGCTTCATTCCAGTTCTGTCCGGGTTCGCGAGTTGTTTCTCGCGGGGACGGCGGGGACGCAGGGAGCGCGGGGAAGGTATTTGGATTGGATTCGTTAAAATTAGCTCCGGGTGTAGTCGGTCAATGTAGCCACTCGCTTACCTCGGCGCCCCTTGCGGGCTCTGCGAGAAAAAGCGGGTCGGATAATTGCTGCCGAAGTAAATTCCCGGGGCAGGGTGGGGCGCAAAAAAAAACCGGTGTGAACCTTTCGATTCACACCGGTCGGGGTATTGGCTGTTAATTCTGCCAGAAGAATTTTGCGGTTTCGCGTTCTACGTCCATCGGTGCCAGGCCAATGTCGTCCAGCAGGTGCGCGTTCATTATCGCCAGCATGCGACGATCGTGCGAGCGGCGGGCCCAGACGCGAACAATTTCCGCTACTTTAGCCGCGAAGCCCTCGATGCGTTCAACCGCTGCGAAGGTCAGTGCGGCGATGTCCATGTCTTCGATCAGATGGAAGTGTTTCGCTTTTAAAGTACTCATGGTGTTGCTCCTGTAAAAGACTGCCGGCTTAATCGCGGGCAGCGTCGTTAAATGCTGTAGGGAATTATAGGCAGCAACGCCAATAGTAACAGTGTCAGTTTATATGAAAAATATACATAACAGTAAACCGTAACAGATTTTTGAGTTTCGGGGCTTTGTGAAGTACTTCACAGGCGAATTGTGCGGTGCATCACGTTGCCTTTTTGACGATTTCGAAACTACCTTTATATTTTTATCTAAGTATTTGAATATATGAATAAAAAAAGGATATATTCACGAGCTGCTCGAGGCCTCGATACAGGTAATTCAGGGTTGTCGGCGACGGCTCGAATGCGCCTGTTCGAACCGTTCGCCAAACTGTACTGGTCGGTCAGTTCCTGGTTATATTTTCAGCACCGTGGAGCCGGTTGTTGCGCGCGCTTCGAGCTGGCGGTGCGCCTCGGCGCATTCGGCAAGCGCCAGGATCTGGTTGACGCTGATGTGAACCTGTCCGCTGCCGACGACATCGATCAGGCGTTTGGCGCCTTCCAGCAGCAGTTCCCGGGTCGATACGTGCGTCGCCAGCGTGGGTCGCGTCAGGTAGAGCGACCCCTTGGCGGCCAGGATCATCGGATTGAATGGTTCGACCGGGCCGCTGGCGTTGCCGTAGGTCGCCATCACGCCGAATGGTCGCAGCGAATCGAGCGACGCTTCGAACGTCGCCTTGCCGATCGAGTCATAGACCGCGGCCACGCCCTCGCCATCGGTAATCTCGCGCACCCGGCTCGCGATATCTTCATTGCGATAGAGGATAGTGTGGTGGCAACCGTTTTGTTGCGCCAGCCGGGCTTTTTCTTCCGAGCCCACGCAGCCGATCACGTTGGCGCCGAGCAGGTTTGCCCACTGGCACAGGATCTGGCCAACCCCGCCGGCGGCGGCGTAAACGAGGATACTGTCGCCCGCCTTGACCGGGTAGGTTCTGAACAACAGGTAATGGGCGGTGAGTCCTTTCAACATCATCGCGGCGGCGGTTTCATCGCTGATCGAATCGGGAATCCTGACCAGTTTAACGGCGTCGATCAGGCGCGCCTCGGCATAGGCCCCGAGGGTCATCGGGTAGGCAACCCGATCGCCGACGGACAGGTCGGCCACGCCGTCGCCGACGGCATCGACGACGCCGACGGCTTCCATGCCCATCACGACGGGCAAATCGCCTACCGGGTACAGGCCGCTGCGACCGTATACGTCGATGTAGTTCAAACCGCAGGCGGCCTGTTGCAGGCGCACCTGGCCGGAAACCGGCTCGCCTACTTCGATATCCTCCCAGGTCAAAACTTCCGGGCCGCCTGTTTGATGGATGCGTATAGCCTTGGTCATATCGGTATCACCTTGTGAAAAAAGTCGACCATGCCCTAAACCCGTGCCTTGATCAAGCGTTTGCTGGCCTGAATCGCAGCGACAGGATAACCGCCGAGATCACGATGATGACGCCAGCGGTTTGCATCGGGCTTAGCGTTTCGGCGAGCAACAGTCGCGCCAGCGCGATCGATACCACCGGTTCCAGGTTCAACAGAAACGCCGCGCGTGCCGCGGGCAGGCGCGCCAGCGCCTCGAACTGGCTCAGAATGGCAACCAGGTAGAGCAGGGTAGCCACGATCAGCGCGCCGCCGCCGCCCGGGGCCCCGGGAAATTCGGCGCTCGCCAGGATAAACGGCGCGATAAACAGTAATCCGGTAGCGTTGATCCAGAAGGTCATGACCAGCGGTGACATCGACGGCGCGACGCGGGCGCCGCGGACAAAGGTGAACGCCGCGGCGCAGCTCGCCAGCGCCGCGAACAGGATGCCGCTGGCATCGACGCGGAATTCACCGCCTGCCAGCGCCAGGTAAAGCCCGGCAAACGCGCCGACAAACAGCGCGATCAGCCCGGGCGACGGTTTGAGCTGACGGCTGGCCGCGGAATAGGCCAGCACCAGCAGCGGGTAAGTGTAAAAAATCAGCACCCCGAGGCTGACCGAAATCGTTTCGATCGCGACCAGGTAGCAAACCATCCCGCCCGACCAGATCAGGCCGATCGCAAACAGCGGCAGGCGCCGCGCCGCGTGCACGCTGAAACCGTCCCGCCTGACCAGCACCAGCAATCCGAATATCAGCGTAGACGCGACAAATCTAACCAGCATAAGCGCCAGCGCATTGCCGCCGTCGGCGTAGAAAAGTTTCGCGAACGAGGTGATCGCGCCCAGGCCGCAGGCGGTCACCAGCGCGAAAATCATGCCGCTGTAATACCTGGAAAGTCCGAACATCGCGCCCGCACTATAGCGGCAGCGCCGGCGGCTTGCCAGGCGCGGCGCAATTGGATATGTTGCGCACCTCGGCATTATCCGGAAAAACCGATGGCAAAACTGCAACTCCCCGATTCGTTGGTCAACGTCGACTGGCTGCGGCAGCATCTCGACGACGACGACCTGGTCATTTTAGATTCCAGCTGGCACATGCCGCAGACGGGGCGCGATGCCTTCAAGGAATGGCAGCAGGAACATATCCGCGGCGCCCGCTTCTTCGACTTTGATGGCAAGATTTCCGACCCTGACTCGGACCTGCCGCACATGCTGCCGAACGAGGAATTATTCACCCGCGAAATGCAGGCACTCGGGCTTGACCAGGACAGCGTCGTCGTGGTTTATGACGCGATGGGGATGTTCTCGAGTCCGCGCGGCTGGTGGATGCTGCGCGCGATGGGTTGCGAAAATTGCGCGCTGCTCGATGGCGGCCTGGTGGCCTGGAACGAGGCGGAATTCCCGATCGAGAGCCTGCAACGGGAGCCGGCGTACCCGCCCGGCAACTTCGTCGCCAGGCTGGACAAGCGTATGGTTGCCGACGCCAGCGAGGTTTTGGCCGCGCTGGACGACGCTTCGCTCTGCGTGATCGACGCGCGTCCCGGGCCGCGCTTCAGCGGCGCCGCGGAAGAGCCGCGCCCGGGATTACGCCGCGGTCACATGCCGAGGGCGGTTAATTTACCGTTTCCGGACCTGTTCAAGCATGGCTTGCTGAAACCAGCGGACGAACTCGAGGCAATGATCGCACCGCTGATCGGCGACAGCACGCGCAGCATTCACAGCTGCGGTTCGGGTGTAACCGCGTGTATCACGGCCTTTGCCGCGCAGCGTGTCGGTTACGACGACTTCGCGGTTTATGATGGTTCCTGGAGCGAATGGGGACGGCCCGGAGACCTGCCGGTAGTGACCGACTAGACTATCCCGGGCAATGCGCCGATATCGTCGAGCACGATGTCGGCGATGTCTTCGAGGTCGTCGCGCGTGCTGGTGCCGGTCAGCACCCCGACGCACAGGCCGGCGCCTGCGTTCCTGCCCATCTCGATGTCATGGCGGTTGTCGCCTACCACGACGACGGCGTCGACGCCTAGCGCCGTCTGTTCGCAAAACGCCAGCACCATGCCGGGCTCCGGCTTGACGCCATGCCCGCTATCGTAACCGGCGAGAAAATCGAACTGCCGCAGCACGTCGAAAGATTCGAGCGTTTTGACGATCCCCTGGTGGCTGTCGGCGGTGGCGACCCCGAGCCTGTAGCCGGCGCCTTTCAACTGGCCCAGGGTCGACGCGAGCCCCTCGACCGCGGTTGCGTGCCGGGCGCCGTGATCGTGGAAGATTTCGTTGAGGCGCTGGCTCAAGGCGTCGACCTGCCCGGGCCTGCCGGTCTGGCTGGCCCAGGCTTCGGCAATTTGACGGTTGTTGCCGGCCGCGAGCAGGCTGCCGCCGATAAACCGATCTTGTTCGGCCGCGTATCCATGCTCGCGCAGCAGGCGGTCGGCGAGGCGCGTGTCGCCCTCGGCGAATTCGAGCGCGGCGTAGAGATAAACCGGCAGCCAGGTCCTGTTGAAATCGAGCAGCGTGCCGTCCTTGTCGAACAGGATGCCGCGGTATTTCATTGGCCTGCTTGCAGCATTCTGAGGCTGCTGTAGAGGCCGTCGAGATCGCTATAGGCGCCCTGCAGGTGGCGCGTACCGGCGGCCGAGTAGGCGCTGCGCGCGTGTAGTACCCGGGTATTATCGAAGAGTATCAGCTCGCCGGGTTGCAGCTTGAACACGACCTGCAAGTCGTCGCGTTCGAGGATTTCGGCGAAGTGTCGGTAAGCAGGGTAGAATCGGCGCATCAGGTCGGGCGGTAGCATGATCGTGTCGATCGAACGGTTGTTAAAGCGAACCTTGACGACCTGGCCGAGGTCGTTTACCTCGATGAACGGCGCCCTGGCCCGCAAATCCGCGCTGTCGTCGTGAAAACGGAAGTTAACCCGGTTGCGGCTCAACAGCTCGAAATGCTCCGGGTTTTCGTCGCGCAGTAGCTTTGCCGCCATGAAACCATCCTGCAGTATCGATTCGCCCCCCTCGGTCGACGATTCCAGGCAATGCAGCAACTGTATACCCGGTACCGGGTCGCGATAGGGGTTGTCGAGATGGCAACCCAGCCCCAGGTTGGTAAAGGCCAGGTTGCTCGGATCCACGCTGGCGCGTACCTCGAACAATGCACCGTAGTTGGTCTCGCGCACGTAGCCGAATGCGTCGATTACGCGGAGTACCTGGCCCGGCTCGCAGGGCACCGAGTCCAGCAACACGAAGCCGTAGTCCCGTACCGCCTGCAATGCCGGCAGCCTGCTGCGCGGTTGCTCGCGAAACTGCGGGTAAGCGCAGCGCGGCAATGCCTGCCCGAAGGAGAGCCCGTGCCAGAGTATCTTGCCGGCCTCGCTGCGATCGTCGTAGGGGCGGTTAAGGCAATAACAGTTCCGGTACAGCCAGTCGAGATCGAACTCCGAACGATGTCCATCCGGCTCGAATTCTACGATGATCCTGTCGTCGGCAAGGCTTACCTCGCCGATAGCGATATCGGTCGGGATGTCGGTGATATTCAGTAAGCGCTGGCCGTTGTTGCGGTTACGGCTGGAAGGCATCTGGCAATGGTCGCGCAACCAGATTGCCTGCAGGCGGCTCTGGCTGGCGTTTTCCCAGGTGATCGCCAGTTCGCCGGCGTCGAACGAAAACGCTTTGATACGAGTCATGCTAACGCGTTAACTGTGCTTCGATGGTGGCGCGATACTCGGTAACCGGCCTGATCGATAGCCCGGCTACCTTGCCGTCGTCGTCGTAAAGCCGCAGCCTGACCGCGTCCCCGTGGTGGGGGTTGGCTTCGAACGCTTCGACTTCCGCCGCGCTCATGGGTCCGCCCTGAACCCGCAGCGAATTCACCGAGGCCTCGGACAAATGCCCGAGATACTCGCTATCGGTGGCGCAGAGATAGCGTTTCGCGGCCACGTGCAGCCTGATCGGTTCGGTGATCGCGGGCGGGAACCAGGGCGCGAGGTAGTCCGCGCCGGCTTCCTCGTGGACGTTATCGATACCCTGCTCGAGCGCCTCGATCGGATGGGCGCCGACGAAATGCCCGATATCGTGCAGCAGGGCCGCGACCACGAGGCTGTCGGGGGCGCCGTCCGCGACCGCGCAGGCCGCGGTCTGCTCCATGTGCTGGGACATGCTGACCGCTTCGCCCATGTATTCCTCGGCCCCGCGACTGGCGAATAAGTCGAGGATGAAATCGACGATCCCGGCGGGATTCTGTGCTGCAGTCGGCATCATTGTCTCCTGATTGGCTGGCGATAATTCTGTCGCAGAACCGGGTAGCAGCACAACTTATTTATCCTGTTTGGGATCGCCAGAGATTTTACGGGCGCCGTTTAAGCTTGCCCGAAGAATAAACACAAAACAGAAAAATGACCGGCTTATTTCACCACCGGAACAGCCCGGAGGCCGGGTTTGCCCCTGATATCGTCGTGGGGTTGCGATCGGTACACCGCAAACCGGTTCGGTTGAACGTGCCGGCCGATCAAAAGGTCAATATCGACATTATCTACCGGATTGCACGCCTGTCGCGGGGCAAGTATCGACCGCTGTGTCAAAGCTAGCGCTTTTGCGCGCTCGCCGCGGTTATTGCGGTTGCGCTCCAGGTTCACAAAGCGCCGGGTACCCGAGCGCCGCGTCGATTTGGTGCTGGTTGAATACCGCGATGCCGTGTTGCCGCAGCAAGGCCGCGGTGACGCCGCTGCCGGGCACCGGGTGGCGCGCAAACTCGCCATCGTAGACCTGGCTGCTGCCGCAGGAGGGGCTGGATTCGGTCAATATCGCCACGCCGATACCGTGCTGCCGACATAGCGCCAGCGCCTGCCTCGCACCACCGACGTAAAACGCGGTTACGTCGCAGCCGTTTCGGGTTTCGACGCGCGCGCGGCCGTCGATGACCGCAGCGCCGTCGCCACCGCGGATTTCCGCCGCGTCGCGCGGTATCGGCAGCCCGCCGGCGACCTCGGGGCAAAAGCCGATGACACGATCCTGCTCGACCAGCCGGGACAGCCGGGCGTGATGCAGGGTTTTCGCCTTGCCGTCGTAACGCACCGGGTTGCCGAGCAGGCAGGCGCTGACCAGGATCTTGCTCATGTCGGTAACGCGTTCCTGAAACGCAGATGCCGCAGCAACACCAGGCAACCGATACCGGCGGCAAGATGCTTCAGGCTGTGCCCGCTCGCTATGATCAGCCAGCCATAGATTTCGTGATTGAGTATTTCGCATAGCCTGGCAAACAGGTAGCAGGTGAAAAACCACGATGGAACAATTCGGCGAAAAACTTGGTCTGTCTCACATTAATCGTTATTTCGGCGAATTTCCAGTCGACCAGCGCTTGAATTTTTTTCTGCAGTACTGCAGCAGCGAATCGTAGTCGGGAAAGTAGAGATCGAAACCATCTTCGGCCGGCGCGTCGTATTCGCAATAGTCGTTGCTGTGGGTGCGGCATATGGCCGGCCGTATCTCGTAAATATTGCATCGTCCGTCGCCGAGCAGGTGCTGGCAACGAGACTCGAACATCACGAACCAGCCGTCATCATCCTTGTAGGCGCCCACGCCGTCGTGGGAGACCTGCCATAACAGTATTTCGAAATCGTACTTGGATCGAGGCGCATCGATTTGCTGGGTTATGTAGGTACAGCACTTCGAGTTGCTACACAGGTCGCACTTGTTGAATTCGTCGGCTGTTCCGCTGATCTCGATTTCGGGAAAGCTATTTTCCATTGTCGGCTAGCCAGTCTCGTGCCCGCAGGTAGTGATCGGTTAATTTCGCCTCGGCGCTGCCGGGCGGGGGAGTGTAATTATAGCGCCAGTTTACCACCGGCGGTAGCGACATCAGTATCGATTCGGTGCGACCGCCCGACTGCAGGCCGAACAGCGTACCCCGGTCGTACACCAGATTGAACTCGACGTAGCGGCCGCGGCGATACCATTGAAATTTCTTTTCGGTTTCTCCGTAAGAATCATCTCTATGGCGCTCGACGATCGGCGCGTAGGCGGGCAGGTAATGGTCGCCGACGCTGCGCATGAAGGCAAACGCCTGTTCGAAGTCGGGTTGGTTCAGGTCGTCGAAAAACAGCCCGCCGATGCCGCGTGCCTCGCCGCGGTGTTTCAGGTAAAAGTATTCGTCGCACCACTTTTTATAATCCTGGTAGCGATCGGCCCCGAAGGGATCACAGGCCTGTTTTGCGATCCGGTGCCAGTGCGCGCAGTCCTCGTCGAAGCCGTAATACGGTGTCAGGTCGAAGCCGCCGCCGAACCACCAGATCGGATCTTCACCGGGTTTTTCGGCGACAAAAAAACGCACGTTCGCGTGCGAAGTCGGAATATAGGGATTATCCGGATGCATCACCAGCGATACCCCCATCGCGTGAAACCGTCGACCCGCCAGCTCGGGACGATGCGCGGTTGCCGAGGCCGGCAGGTTGTCACCGAATACTTCGGAAAAATTGACGCCCCCCTGCTCGAAAACAGCGCCGTCTCGCAGCACCATGCTGCGGCCGCCGCCGCCGCCCTCGCGCTGCCACTCGTCGACCTCGAAACCGGCCTCACCGTCGATATCCTGCAGCGCGCCGGTAATACTGGCCTGCAGGCGCATCAGGTAGCTGCTTACGCGTTCGACGTCTATCAATTACTGCTCCTCAGGATGGTGCCACTGGCAAGCGATTTTATCTCACTTGGCCTGCCCGTGCCCGCGGCAAATCCGCCGACGATGAAATCCAGCTGGTCGCCGAACTGTTTGCGCATCTGGATCGCGTTGCGCACGGTGGCGCAACCGGCACGATTCGCGCTGGTCGATACCAGCGGCGCCTGCAGCCGATCGCAGAGGAATTGTAACAGGGGGTGATCGGTAATCCTGATCGCGACCGTCGGGAAATTGCCGCGGATCCACGGCGGGCAAAACTCGCTGGCGGGCACCAGCCAGGTCGTCGGTTGCGCCGTTGGCAGACGCAGGGCTGCAAGCTGCTCGGCGTCGGCGGCTAGAT
>JAOTUD010000513.1 GCA_029864065.1 Gammaproteobacteria bacterium
TGTTGCTGATTACGAGGTGATCGCCCTGGCTCAGGTTGGCCAGCAGAACCGCGGCGCTCGCGGCCATGCCGGAAGCAAACGCGATAGCGGCCTCGGCCTGATCGAGAACGGCCAGTTTCCGTTCGAGTTGCTGCGTGGTAGGATTGTCCCAGCGGGTGTAGACAAACGGGGTTTCGGCGCTCAGGTTATTGGCGGAGAAGCTGATTTCCTCGTCGACGACGAAGGTGCTCGACATGACCAGGCCCGGCGTCGATGCGCCGGTGTTGGGATCGGGAGATTCACCGGCGTGGATCGCGAGCGTCTGTATTCCCTTGTCGTCGGTCGATTTGAGCGCCATCGGATATCTCCGCTGCCAAATCGACATTAGTAAGGCCGATGCCGCGCTTTGTCAATCGCGACCTCAATCAATAACCCGCAACCGGCTACTCGTAGACTGCTAATTTATTCGAATCGCGATTTTCGTTATATTCACGTTTTCCAAGGTGGCGGCAATGGTGGTTTTAAACGATCAGCAGAAGGCTTTTTTCGACGAACAGGGATACCTGCTGGTCGCAAACGCGGTCACCGATACCCAGCTGGAGGGATTGCGCCGCCAGTTTGCGAACTGGGTCGAGGAAAGCAAAACACAGCAGCAGGCCTACGGCGAAATCATCGACGGCCGCGCGCGTTTCGATCTCGAACCCGGTCATCGCGCCGACAAACCGGCCTTGCGCCGCGTCAACGCGCCGACCGATATTTCCGAGGTTTATTACCGGGTCATGCGCGACAGCGCGATGACCGATTGCGTCGCCGACCTGATCGGGCCGAACGTCAAGTATCACCACAGCAAGGTAAATTCGAAGCTGCCCGGCAGCGCGACCGTGGTCAAGTGGCACCAGGACTTTCCGTTTACGCCGCATAGCAACGACGACCTGGTCACCGCGCTGCTGATGGTCGACGAGATTACCGATGAAAACGGGCCGTTGCAGGTATTGCCCGGGTCGCATCGAGGCGAAATTTACGACCTGTGGCGCGACGGGGTATTTACCGGCGCGGTCGACGACGAGGTTTCGCGCCGTTGTCTCGAGAACGCGGTCACCTGCACCGGCAGCGCGGGTTCGCTGTGCCTGATGCATACCCGGCTGTTGCACGGCTCGGCCCCGAACCTGTCGGCGCGGCCGCGCACCCTGTTCATCGTCGTTTATTCGGCCGAGGACGCGGTGCCCTGTTCCCCCAACCCGGTGCCAAACCAGCACCAGGGCGAAGTCGTGCGCGGTCAGAAAACCGGTATAATCCGGGCTACGCCGTTCGATATCCCGTTGCCGCAGATGCCGAAAACCGCGTCGTTCTTCGATCAGCAGACAAGGGCCTAGCAGCTAGCGGTAATCACAAGTGCATTCATGCTAGCGCTATCCCGGTCGAGTCGCGGGAAAACAGGCCGGTTTGGTGTGAGATTCGCCGTAATCAAAAGGAGTAGAAGATGAATGTCAATATCAAAATCCTGTTCGCGCTGATCGCCGCGATCGGCCTGACCTGTTCTGTCAACGCCTTCGCACAGGAGGACGCAAAGATCGAAGCTACCCAGGTCCGCGGTGGTATCTACATGCTAACCGGGCAGGGCGGTAACATCGGCCTGTTTATCGGCGACGACGGCAGTTTCATGATTGACGATCAGTTCGCGCCGTTAACGGATAAGATCATCGCCGCGGTAAGATCTGTCGGTGGCGACACTCCAAAATACCTGATTAACACGCATTTCCATGGCGATCATACCGGAGGCAATGAAAATCTGGGCAAGGCGGGAACGCTGATCATGTCGCATCACGAGGTGCGTGAGCGATTGGTCAACGGTTACTTTATCGGTGCGTTTGGCATGAAATCGCCGCCGGCGGGCGACGCGGCACTGCCGACCCTGACCTACGCAGATAACCTGCATTTACATATCAACGATGACACGGTGCGCGTTATCCACGTGCCGAGCGCGCATACCGACGGGGACAGTTTCGTCGTGTTCGAAAAGGCCAATGTCGTGCATGCCGGCGATCTGGTATTTAACGGCTTTTACCCGTTTGTCGATGGCGCCAATGGTGGCTCTGTCAGGGGCATGATTGCCGGGGTCGACAGGATACTGGCGCTTACAAACGATGACAGTAAGATCATCCCCGGTCATGGGCCGCTGGCCAGTCGCACCGATCTTCAGGCCTATCGCGATATGCTCGCGACTGCTTACGAACGATTGCTAAAGCTCAAGAACGAGGGGCTCTCGGCCGAGGATGCGATTGTCAACAAGCCGCTACGAGATCTCGAGCAGCGCTGGGGAGGCGGCATTTTTAGCGGCGATAAATGGATCAGCCTGGTGTATCCAGCGGTTTATTAGTAAAAATCGACAGGTTCCGTTCAGACGGCCTGTTCAGCGCCGAACGGCGGAGTAACGCAGCTTACCCGGTAGCAGTCCGGGCGGGTTCGGCCAGGAAACGCCGCAACATCCGCGCTGGATCGAAAATATCCGCCGCCGACGGTGCGAATTCCCGGTGCCGATAGCCGTTGGTGCCGATCGGCTCGTACAGCGCGATGATTTCGTCGCGCCGGCCCGCCAGGTCGCGCACCGCGGCGATCAGCGCCTCGATATCGGCCCGGGTCGTGTATAGCCCCAGGCTGGCGCGCGCCATGCCGCGCTTGCGCTCGACGTCGGCCTCGGCATTGGGAGCATCGGGGTCTATATCCATTTCCCACATTTCGCGTTTCAATAATTCGCGCACGTAGGGATGCGCGCAGAAACAACCGTTGCGCACCTGGATGTTATGGTAATCGTTGAGCGCGGCCGCGGTCAGGCCGTGGTCGAATCCCCTGATATTGAACGCGATCGTGCCGGTGCGCGGAGCCTCGCCCGGATCGGGTCCGTACAGGGTTACGCCGTCGATTTCGGATAATCCCCGCCAGGCAAAATTGATCAGGTCGATTTCT
>JAOTUD010000514.1 GCA_029864065.1 Gammaproteobacteria bacterium
CAAAACCGAGCAGACTTGCGCGGCGGCGCAGTATTTCACGAATTTCCTGATCGCCGCTGCCCGGCAACTGCAGCAGTAAACCCCACTGCAGGCGGGAGCGAAAGTCATCGAGGCTGGTCTGCAAATCCTCGGGCTTGTCGGCCATCGCAAAAATAAAGCGATAGTCACCGTCCCTGCAGCGATTGATTACGCGGTAAAAATACGTTTCCCAGCCAGGGTTTCCGGCAACCGCATCGAGATTGTCCACCGCCAGCACGTCGCATCGATTGTAACCGTCGAATTCCACGGGGTCGCATTGCAGCAATTGTGCCGCGTCGTAAATTTGCAACGCGATCCCGTGCCTTCTCGCGAAGTCCGCGCTGGCGTTGAGCAAATGCGTCTTGCCGCTGCCGCTGCCGCCCCACAGACCTACCTGGCTCTCGCCTTCCCCCAGTACCAGCGACTTCAGGCTCGCCACGATTAGTTCGGCCTGACTGGAAAAGAAATTGTCAAAGCTGAACTGGCGGTCGAGAGAAATCGGTAACGCAATCTGTTTAATTGGATACTCCGCGGTCGATAAAGCTGTAGTTCAATATTATCTGCTCTTCGCCCTGGGTTCTCAGTTGCGGAAAGTCCTCCTGTTCCAGCACCTCGCCGAACTCGATCAGCCGTTGTAAATCCTCGGGATCGTTGCGTAACTTGAGCCGATAGGTGACGACATCATTGTTGACCGTCGCGACGCGCACGCTATCGACCGCGTTGATCGACTGCAGATATTTCTGCACCTTTATCAGGTTGTCGATGCCATCCAGCGCCGATACGCTCAACAACAACGATTGCTCGATGCGGCGATGGTCTTCGAGCGCGTACTCCAGCGCAAGTATCCGGGCCAGATGCCTGATGACCTGGTCGATGACGTCCTGTTTCGACGAGGCCCGATGCTTCCACTTGAATATCTGGTCGGCGAAGCGTACTTCCCAGTCGCCCTGCCAGCCCTCGCCGCTGCGGCCGATAATCTGCCCTACCAGCAGCGCATCGGGCGCATAGCGCTTTGCCATGGTGTAAATATTGTCGTACTGACGGGATACGATATCGCCGATCTTTACCAGCGAGATATCGGCAAGATCCATAAGCGGAAACAATACCGGAACCGCGTGCACCGACGCGGCGCGGTCCAGAGCCTCGACCAGGTCAGGCGTCGAATCGTCCGCGACCAGCTTGATGTTTTCGTTCACATCGTAGGAAATGACCAGCAGGCTGCTGGGGCGTTCACGCCCCCACACCGGAAAGTTGTGCTCGCGCAACAGGCTCTCGATCAACTGCTGATCGAAGTCGATGCGCAGATACAGCCGCGATGCCTCGAGCTCTTCGTCCTCGGACTGCTCGCGACTGATATAGCGGAACTGCTTGACGTAACGCGCGCTGCGCTCTATCGGGCGCTCGAAGGCGGGGCTGTTGAGGGCATCGTCCGAACCGCTGACCTTGACCACCACCTGCCTGAACGCCTGGCTGAAGGACTCGAGCCGCAGCGCGGTGGTCTGATCGGCAACCGGTAATTCGACCGTGAACAGATCCTCGACGATCACCGCTCCTGCCGGCAAATGCCACGCGCCTGCAACGGCCAGCAGCAGCGGTATAATATTTCGTAGCTTCATTATTTCTCTTGTCTCTGACACGGGCATTTAAATTCAAGGCGTGTAAAATAGCACACCAATATTATTTCCTGAACCAGCAAACCATGAATCTCGACCGATCTCTGAGTTATCGCGAATCGGGCGTCGACATTGACGCCGGAAACGAACTGGTGGAGCGCATCAAACCCGCGATCAAGTCTACCCATCGGGCCGGATGTATCGGCAGTATCGGCGGATTCGGGGGATTGTTCGAACTGCCGCTCGATCGCTACCGCGACCCGTTGCTGGTTTCAGGCACCGACGGGGTTGGGACCAAGCTAAAACTCGCCATCGATCTCGACATGCTCGACGGTATCGGCATCGACCTGGTCGCCATGTGCGCCAATGATATCGCGGTGCTGGGCGCGGAAGCTCTTTTTTTCCTCGATTACTACGCCACCGGAAAGCTCGAGGTGGCGCAGGCCCAGCGCGTAATCGAAGGCATAGCGGCAGGTTGCCGCCAGGCCGGTTGTGCGCTGATAGGTGGCGAGACCGCCGAAATGCCCGGCGTTTACCAGTCGAATGACTTCGATCTCGCCGGATTTTGCGTCGGCATAGTCGACCGCGAAAGCCTGATCGATGGCAGCCGGGTCGCGCGCGGCAATCGGCTGCTAGCGCTGGCATCGTCGGGCGTCCATTCCAACGGCTTTTCGCTGGTGCGCAAGATTATCGACGTCGCGCAGGCGGACCTCGGCCAGGCGCTGGGCGCGCAAACGCTTGGCGAGGCGCTGATTGCGCCGACGCGGATTTATGTCAAAAACCTGCTGGCGCTGTCCGCCAGCTGCCGCATCAATGCGATCGCGCATATCACCGGCGGAGGCCTGATTGACAACCTGCCCCGGGTGCTGCCCGAAAATCTGGGCGCAAGTATCGATTTGTCCAGCTGGCGGTTCCCGCCGGTGTTCGAGTGGCTGCAGCAGGCCGGTAACCTGGCCGAGCGAGAAATGCTGCGTACCTTCAACTGCGGGGTCGGCATGGTGCTTGCCATCGACGCCGGGCAGGAAAAGGCCTGCATCGAACGCCTCGAGGCGCTGGGCGAGACCGCCTGGGTGATCGGTGAAATCGTCGATCGCGGGGACGAGGGAGCGGTCGTCTTCGGATGAGCAAACCGCTGCAGCTTGCGATTCTGATATCCGGAAACGGCAGTAACCTGCAGTCGATTATCGATGCCATCGAATCGGGAAGCCTGAATGCCAGAATCAGCGCGGTGATATCGAACGAACGCGACGCCTACGGACTGGTTCGCGCCACCCGGCATGGCCTGAATACCTGGGTGGT
>JAOTUD010000515.1 GCA_029864065.1 Gammaproteobacteria bacterium
GCATTTATCTACTACTCGCGCGACCGCGTTTTCTTCCGCAGCCAGTACGGCAAGATCAGGTTGATCGAATTGATCAACAAGAACCCGGACAACGAGCGCTTCCGCAGCTTTATCACCAAGTTCATCATGCAGGTCAAGAAATCCAAGACCGCGAAGAACTTCAATCAGACCAAGTTCCTGGCGCGCGAACTGCAGGAATTGCGCCGCCTGAAAAACGAAACGGTGATTCCCGAAAATTCCTACGAAAAAGCCAAACAGCTGATTTTCAAGCACGAGGCTTTCAGCGCCATCGAATAGCACCCCGCGGACGCTTTGCCATTAACGAATCGCCAGATTCGTGTAAAATAAGCGCTTTATTCCGCGACCGATTCATGCAACTAGACTCCCTTACCGCGATTTCGCCGATCGACGGCCGCTACGCCGCGAAGACCGCAAGCCTGCGACCGATATTCAGCGAATACGGTTTGATTTACCATCGCCTGCTGGTGGAGGTGCGCTGGCTGCAGACGCTCGCCGCCGCCCCGGACATCGGCGAGGTTCCCCAATTTTCGGCCGCCGCCAACGTGCTGCTGGATTCCATCATCGAAAATTTCGACGCGGTGCAGGCCAGGCGTATCAAGGACATCGAAAAAATCACCAATCACGACGTCAAGGCGGTCGAATACTTCCTCAAGGAAGAAGTCGCGGTGAATCCCGAACTCAACGCCGTGTCGGAATTCATTCACTTCGCCTGCACCTCCGAGGATATCAACAACCTGTCGCACGGCTTGATGCTGAAGGCCGGGCGCGACCAGATATTGCTGCCGCTGGCCGCCGAAGTCGAGGCCACGATCAGCGCGATGGCGACGCGTCATGCCGCGCTGCCGATGCTGAGCCGCACCCATGGCCAGCCCGCCTCGCCGACCACGCTGGGCAAGGAAATGGCCAACGTCGCCTTCCGCATGCGCCGGCAAATGCAACAGATCGCGGCGGTGGAACTGCTCGGCAAGATGAACGGCGCGGTAGGCAACTACAACGCGCATCTCAGCGCCTACCCGGATACCGACTGGGAAGCAGTCGCGCAACGCTTCGTCGAATCGCTGGGCCTCGCCTGGAACCCCTACACGACCCAGATCGAGCCGCACGACTATATTGCCGAACTGTTCGACGCGATCGCGCGCCTGAATACGGTATTGATCGATTTCAGCCGCGATATCTGGAGTTACATATCGATCGGTTACTTTCGGCAGAAAACGATCGACGGCGAGGTCGGCTCGTCGACCATGCCGCACAAGGTCAATCCGATCGATTTCGAGAATGCCGAGGGAAATCTCGGCATCGCCAACGCCTTGCTGGCGCATCTCGCGCAAAAGCTGCCGGTTTCGCGCTGGCAGCGCGACCTGACCGATTCCACCGTGCTGCGCAACCTGGGCACCAGCTTCGGCCACGTGCTGATAGCGCTCGACTCCCTGAAGCGCGGGCTCGGCAAGCTCGAGGTCAACGCCGATGCAATCGCCACAGACCTGGAGCAAAACTGGGAAGTGCTGGCCGAACCGATTCAAACGGTAATGCGGCGTTACGGCGTCGATCAGCCCTACGAAAAGCTCAAGGCGCTGACGCGCGGCCGACGGCTCGACGCGGCGGCGATCCGACAGTTTGTCGAATCCCTCGACATTCCCGATGCCGCCAGGCAGGAACTGCTGGCGCTGACCCCGGCCGCTTACGTCGGCAACGCCGCGCAACAGGCCAGGAAACTGTAGATCGTCATGTGGCAACTGCAGGGCTTCGACCACGAGGAATTCATCAGTCGTTACTGGCAAAAGCGGCCCTACGTGCTGCGCAACGCTTTCGTCGAATTCGAATCACCGGTCAGCCCCGAGGAACTCGCGGGTCTCGCCTGCGAGGAGGACGTGCATTGCCGCCTGGTGATCGAAAAAGACGGCGCTACGCCGTGGCAATTGCGCTATGGACCTTTCGAGGACCGGGATTTCCTGGACCTGCCCGAGACCCATTACTCGCTGCTGGTTTCCGAGTGCGAAAAGTGGCTGCCCGAACTCGCCGGCCTGCTCGACCAGTTTCGCTTTATCCCGGACTGGCGCATCGATGACCTGATGCTGAGTTACGCGCCGCGCGACGGCTCGGTGGGCCCGCATGTCGATGAATACGACGTTTTCCTGTTGCAGGCCATGGGTGCACGCCGTTGGCAATATTGCGAATCGAAAATCGAAAATCCGGCGTTGATACCGAACCTCGACCTGGCAATCCTGCAGGAATTCACCCCGGACCAGGAAATCGTGCTGAATCAGGGCGACCTGCTCTACCTGCCCCCGGGTTTCGCCCATCACGGGGTCGCGCTCGAGCGTTGCATGACCTACTCGATCGGCTTTCGCGCACCCGATGCGGTCACCACGCTCGAATCCTTCGCGCTCGAAATCGAACGCATCGGCAGCAATGTACCGCGCTACCGCGACGGCGACCTCGAGCTCGAGCGCCACCACGCGGAGATAACCGACGCCGAAATCTCGAGGTTCAGGGCGCTCGCCATCGATTTACTCGAGCAATCGCAGGAATTGTGGCAGGACGCGGTCGGCAAGATGCTCTCGGACAGTCCGCTCGGACAGCTGGACGAGAGCGAACAACCGGTTTTCGTATCGGACCTGCAGGCGCGCGGCTGGACGCGACACCCCGAAACACGGCTGTTCTATCATCATTCGCCGCAAGGCATCAGGGTTTATTACAACGGCCGCTTGCACGAACTGCCGCAGCGTCCCGACGTACTCGAACATTTGCAGCAATTATGCGACCAGCGCGAGTGGCCGGCGCCTTTGATCAACGCCTGTATCGAGATCGAGCCGCTCGAGAAACTGCTCGTAGAACTCGCCACCAACGGTGCAATTTTACCGCTGGATGAATAAATTAATCCTATTTAAA
>JAOTUD010000516.1 GCA_029864065.1 Gammaproteobacteria bacterium
AAGCAGCTACTACGGTTTCCTGGCGGCCGATAAACTGCACCGTGACTACACCATCGAACAGGAAGACGCCGCTACCGAGGAAATCGACGAAGAGTCGTTTCTGGCCGCCAATCCGCATATGTTGCGGGCGCGCGAACTCTATTTCCTGGACCGCCTGGTCGACGCCAAGCGAGAATGGTTCCAGGCGCTGCGCTACCTCGATCAGGACCAGATCAGGCAGGCGGCGACGCTGGCCTCCAAATGGCAATGGCACGATAGCGCGATCCGTACCGTTGCCAGGACGCAGCATCGCAGCGATTATAGCCTGCGCTTTCCGATGCCCTACAAACAGCAGGTGCTGGAATTTGCCGAGGCCAAGGAGCTCGATCCATCGCTGATCTATGGCGTAATGCGCCGCGAAAGCCTGTTCGATCCGCTGGCGCGGTCCAGCGTCGGCGCGCTCGGCCTGATGCAGTTGATGCCGAGCACCGCGCGCAGGGTGGCCCGGTCGCTCGGCATGAAGCGCCCGCGCAGGTCGGACATATTGAGCGTCGAGAACAATATTCGCTTCGGCACCCATTATCTGAAAACGGTGATGAACCGATTCGACAACAACGTGGCGCTCGCCGCGGCAGCCTATAACGCCGGCCCCAACAACGTAAAACGCTGGCTACCGAGGGGAGCGACGATGTCGGCTGATTTATGGGTCGAGACCGTGCCGTTCGGCGAGACCCGCAATTACGTCCAGGCGGTGCTTGCCTACTCGACGGTGTTCGACAAATCGCTGGGTAAAAACACCTTGATGTCGAGTCGCATGGGTGATATCAAGACCGAGTATTAGCCATGGGGCCTGCTCGACACGATGAAAATTTACGGCGATATCTATTCCGGAAATTGCTATAAAATCAAGTTGATTTGCGCGCTGCTGGATATCGAGCACGAGTGGATACCGGTCGATATCATGCGCGGCGAAACTCGAGTCGACAGCTTCCTTGCGCTCAATCCCAGCGGACAGATTCCGGTTTGCGTCACCGACGATGGTGAAAACCTGACCGAATCCAACGCGATTCTCTACTACCTGGCGCAGGGCAGCGACTACTGGCCGCGACAAAGGCTGGCGCAAACCCGGGTGCTCGAATGGCAGTTCTTCGAACAGTACAGCCACGAGCCGAAGATCGCGGTCGCGAGATTCATCAAGGTATACCAGGGCATGCCGGAGGCTCGCAGACAAGAGTACGAGGCCTGTCTGAAGGGCGGTTACCGCGCGCTGGATTTGATGGAAAAGCACCTGCAAAACCGCGCTTTCCTGGCTGGCGACGGCTGCAGCATTGCCGACATATCGCTGTTCGCCTATACCCATGTCGCCGCGGAGGGAGGATTCGACCTGGCTGCCTACCCGCGTATTCGCGACTGGATCTCCAGTATCCATCAGCTTGCGGGCTTTGTCGCAATGCCTCCAGCCGCTTCCAGGACGGCTGCCGACGCAAGTCAATTGTATTAAAAAAGCACAGTGTTTATACTTCGGCAACGCCTGCCAGCAGGCCCACCCATTTAATCACAGCAGACCCCAAAACCGTGACCAATACCAACCAGCAACTCGACAAGATTCGCAACGAACCGGGATTCATCGCCGCACTGGACCAGAGCGGGGGCAGCACCCCCAAGGCGCTGGCAATCTATGGCATCGGCGCCGACGCCTACTCTAACGACGACGAAATGTTCGACATCATTCACGCGATGCGAACCCGGATAATGACCAGCCCCGCGTTCAACGGCGACCGCATCATGGGCGCCATCCTGTTCGAAAATACGATAGATCGCGAGGTTGAGGGCCGCGCAACCGCGGACTACCTGTGGGACGTCAAGCGGGTGGTCCCGTTCCTCAAAGTGGACAAGGGGCTCGCCGATGAGGCCAACGGCGCGCAGGTCATGAAACCGATGCCGGGCCTCGCCGAGCTGCTGCAAAAAGCCCGGCAAAAAAATATCTTCGGCACCAAGATGCGCTCGGTCATCAAGACCGCGAACGACGACGGTGTCGACGCGGTGGTCACCCAGCAGTTCGAAATAGGCCGACAGATTGTCGAAGCCGGCCTGGTGCCGATCATCGAGCCCGAGGTCGATATTAACAGCCCGCAGAAATTTGACACCGAGATACTGCTCAGGGACGCACTGTTGTCCCACCTCGATCAACTCGAGGAGCATCAGCTGGTAATGCTGAAACTGACGCTGCCGGAGCGGGATAACTATTACGAAGCCTGTATTCAGCATCCGAATGTGCTCAAGGTCGTCGCGCTCTCCGGCGGCTACTCCAGGGAGGAAGCCAACCAGCGACTGGCCCGGCAAAATGGCATGGTCGCGAGTTTTTCCCGGGCACTGACCGAGGGTCTCGGCGCCCAGCAGAGCGACGACGAGTTCAACCGGGTGCTCGATGCCTCGATAGAAAGTATTTTTCAGGCATCGAATACCTGATCACACCAAAGGAAATGCAAGCAAAATGAAAACCAAGACGCTACTTGCCATTGCCATGGCATTCGTTTTAAGCTCCTGTGCGACCGGCCTCAAGTTGACCGAGAAGGGCGAAAAAGTGCGGTTGCTGGACCCGAGCGAAGTCGCCAGTTGCCGCAAGCTCGGCAATTCCAATACCTCGGTCACGTGGCAGATTGCCGGTATCGCGAGACCCGTGGAAACCATCAGCAGGGAATTGCAGATTATTGCGCGCAACAGCGCCAGCCGCATGGGCGGCGACACGATAGTGCCGTTGACGGTAATCGACAAGGGGGAGCAGACCTTCGTGGTCTACAAGTGCGTTAATCCCGACGGCTAGTCGCGGCGGCCGTGGAGGGCGCGGCAAACACGCCCTGTTTACTGGTTTTTGACCATGACGCGGGTTGCCAGCGCATGTGAAATCTCGGCATGGCTCTTGGTGAG
>JAOTUD010000517.1 GCA_029864065.1 Gammaproteobacteria bacterium
TAATTCCTGTTTCCCCTTATTTCCCCGGATCCCGTCGGCCCGGCGCATCGGCTTCGGCCTCGGGATGACAGCTTCGGCTCGAATATTCCTGTCAATTCTCTGTGCTCTTCGTGGTCTCCGCGCCTCTGCGAGAATTAAATTCCGAATTACTGGTTGCATATCGAGTTTTATATTGTATACAATTTGTATACATTCAATATGCAAGTCAGTCCGTGGACAAGCAAGCCATATACGACGACCTCAAGAAAAGGATCCTGACGCTCGAGCTGGAGCCGGGCGCGGCGCTCGACGAGGCGCGCCTGAGCGAGCATTACCGTATATCGCGCACGCCGCTGCGAGAGATTCTGCGCGGGCTGGCGGGCGAGGGTTGTGTCGATATCGTCAATAATCGCGGTGCGTACGTGTCGTCGATGAGCCACAAGGTGCTGCGCGATTTCTTCGTCACCGCGCCGATGATTTACGCCGCGATCGGCCGTCTCGCGGCGCAAAACGCGAAACCGTCGCAGATTCACGAGATGCGCGAAATCCAGGAAAAATTCCGTGCCGCGATCGCAGCGCAAGCGACCGCCGACATGGTTTACTGCAACCAGTGTTTTCACGCGCTGATGGGCGAGATGGCGGACAATCCCTACCTCAAGCCCAGCTACGACCGGCTGCTCATCGATCACGCGCGCATCAGCCAGACCTTTTACCGCCCGCGCGATCCGCAGATGGCCGAGCGTATGTATAGCGCGCTGGACCATCACGACCAGATGATCGCGGCCATCGAAGCCGGCGACAGCAAGACCATGGTCGACCTGATCGTCGAGCACTGGGAGCTGTCGCGCGACCTGGTCGAATACTTCGTTAAACCCGATCCGCTGGCCTACGACATGGCCGCGGCGAATTCATGAGGCAGGATTCACACGATGAAATTTGAAGGCATCTATACCCCGGTTATCACGCCTTACTTCGATGATTTCAGTATCGATTACGATCGTCTCGCCGAAATCGTCGATTTCCTGGTCGACGCCGGGGTGCACGGCATTATTTCGGCGGGCACCACCGGCGAATACTACGCGCAAACCATGGACGAGCGCTTCGAGTTGATGAAGTTCATCAAGCAGCAGGTCAAGGGGCGCGTCGCCTACATCGTCGGCACCGGCGCGTTGCGCACCGAGGAATCGATCGAATACGCGAAAGGGGCGGTCGCAGTCGGCGCGGACGCGATCCTGGTCGCCACGCCTCCTTACTCGATTCCGACCGAGCGCGAAAACGCGCTGCACGCGCTCGCCATCGACCGCGTCGCCAACCTGCCGATCCTGTTGTATAACTACCCGGGCCGCATGGGGGCGCACATGGGCGAGGAGTATCTCGATCGCGTCGGCCGCTCGCCCAATTTCTGCGCGATCAAGGAAAGCTCGGGCGACCCGAATCGCGTGCACCTGCTGGCGCGCGACTACCCGCATATCCAGTTGTCCTGCGGCATGGACGATCAGGCGCTCGAGTTCTTCGCCTGGGGCGCGCGCTCGTGGGTTTGCGCCGGCTCCAATTTCGCACCCGAAATCCATATCGCGCTATACCAGGCCTGCGCGGTCGAGGGCGACTTCGACAAGGGCCGCAGGATCATGTCGGCGATGATGCCGCTAATGCGCGTGCTGGAGCAGGGCGGCAAGTTCATCCAGTGCGTAAAGCACGCCATGACGGCGCGCAACCTGCCCGCGGGGCCCCCGCGCCGGCCGCTACAGCCGTTGAACATGGACGACAAGCGATCGCTCGAACAGGTGATCCGCGTCATGAACATCACTTTTGCAGACATCAAAGAGGGTAAGGGCAAATGACCGAGTTACTCACCCACGCCGAATACCAGGCGATCGCGCAGGATCTGAACCTGCCGGGCAACGCTTTTGTCGACGGCCGCTTCCAGGCGGCGAAATCGAAGAAGACGTTTGCGTCGATCAACCCGGCGACCGGCAAGACCATCGCGAAAATCGCCGCCTGCGACGCGAAGGACGTCGATTTCGCCGTGAAAAAGGCACGCGAGGCCTTCGACGACGGTCGCTGGAGCCGGTTGCATCCCGCCGAACGCAAGCAAGTGCTGATCCGGCTAGCCAGGCTGATGAAGCGCAACCGCCACGAACTCGCGGTGATGGAAAGCATCGATTCCGGCAAGCCGGTGCGCGATTGCGAGACCGTCGATCTGCCGGAAACGATCCACTGCCTGACCTGGCACGCCGAAGCGGTCGACAAGATTTACGACCAGGCGGCGCCGGTCGGCGATGCCGCCTTGGCGCTGGTGGTGCGCGAACCGATCGGCGTGGTCGGCCTGGTGCTGCCGTGGAATTTTCCGATGCTGATGATGGCCTGGAAAATCGCACCGGCGCTGGCCGCGGGTAACTCGGTGGTGCTCAAGCCGGCCGAGCAAACCAGCCTGACGGCGTTGCGCATCGCCGAGCTCGCGTTCGAGGCGGGCCTGCCGCGCGGCGTTTTGAACGTGGTGCCGGGGATGGGACCCGATGTCGGTGAACCGATGGGGCGCCACCCGGGCATCGACATGATTTCGTTTACCGGCTCGACCGAAACCGGGCGCCGCTTCCTGAAATATTCGGCCGAATCCAACCTGAAGAAAATCGTGCTCGAATGCGGCGGCAAGAACCCGGCGATCGTGCTCGAGGATGCCGAGGATCTCGACCTCGTCGCCGAGCATGTCGTCAACGGCGCCTTCTGGAACATGGGAGAAAACTGCTCGGCGAGTTCGCGCCTGATCGTGCACGAAGCGGTCAAGGACAGGCTGATGAAGCATATCGTCGCGCGCGCGCGCAGCTGGAAGACCGGCGATCCGCTGGACCCGCGCCATCACCTCGGCGCGCTGGTCGACAAGGCACATTTCAGGAAAGTCTCCAGCTACCTGAAGAAGGGCAAGGT
>JAOTUD010000036.1 GCA_029864065.1 Gammaproteobacteria bacterium
CGAGATGGCGGGATTTCGCATGCCGATCGAAAGCCACCCGCTGCAGGCGCTGGTGTCGGAGCCGATCAAGCCGGTGATCAACACGGTCATCATGTCGAACGCGGTGCATGGTTATATCAGCCAGTCGGACAAGGGCGACCTCGTCATCGGCGCCGGCATCGACCATTACAACGGCTACGGCCAGCGCGGCAGTTTTCCGACCATCGAACATACCATCGCGGCCATCTGCGAACTGTTCCCGATCTTCAGGCGCGTGCGCATGAACCGCCAGTGGGGCGGTATCGTCGACACCGCCCCCGACGCCTGCCCGATCATCGGCAACACGCCGGTCAAGGGGCTATATTTCAACTGCGGCTGGGGCACCGGCGGATTCAAGGCAACGCCGGGATCGGGCTGGGTATTCGCGCACAACGTCGCCACCGGCGAACCGCACGAACTGAACCGGCCGTTCTCGCTGGAGCGTTTCGTCACCGGTTTCCTGATCGACGAACACGGCGCAGCCGGCGTGGCGCACTAGGGGTAGCCGATATGCTTTTGATCGAATGCCCTTTTTGCGGCCTGCGCGACGAAACCGAGTTTTCCTATGCCGGCGAGGCGCATATCGCGCGCCCACCCGACACCGACAAGCTGAGCGACGCCGAATGGGCGGACTATTTGTTCATGCGCAGCAATCCGAAGGGAACGCATCGCGAGCAATGGTTGCACGCGGCCGGTTGCCGGCGCTATTTCAACGCCGTGCGCGATACCGTTACCTACCAGATATCCGCAACCTACAAGATCGGCGAGCAGCCCCCGGGCGGGGGTAAGCGATGAGCCAGCTTTTCAGAACCGCGCAAGGCGGTCGTGTCGACCGCGACCGCGAGATCCTGTTCACTTTCAACGGCAGGTTTTACACCGGTCTGGCTGGCGACACGCTGTGTTCGGCGCTGCTCGCCAACGGCGTGCACCTGGTGGGCCGCAGCTGGAAGTATCATCGTCCACGCGGCGTCATGAGCGCGGGCTCGGAAGAGCCCAACGCGATCTTCCAGGTCGAGAAGGGAAATCGCACCATCCCGAATGCGCGCGGCACCCAGGTAGAGCTCTACGATGACCTGTACGCCAGCAGCGTCAACTGCTGGCCGAGTGTCGATTTCGACCTGCTGTCGATCAACAGCATGTTCAGCCGCCTGATGCCGGCCGGCTTTTACTACAAGACCTTCATGTGGCCGAAATCGATGTGGATGAAATACGAGCATTTCATACGCAAGGCGTCCGGCCTCGGCGTTACCCCGCGCGAAAACGACCCGGACCGCTACGAACATACCCACGCGCATTGCGATGTGCTGATCGTCGGCGGCGGGGTGGCCGGTTTATGCGCCGCGCTTGCCGCCGGTCGCGCCGGTGCGCGCGTGATCATCGCCGACGAGCAATCCGAGTTCGGCGGGCTATCGCTGGACGGCAAGGCGCAGATCGATGGCGTCTACGCGAGCCAGTGGATCGAAAACGCGGTAACCGAGCTGCAGGGCATGGCGCAAGTCACGCTGCTGCCGCGCAGTACGGTTTTCGGTTACCACGATTACAATTTTCTGACGATCAACCAGCGCCTCAGCGATCACCTGCCGATAGCCGAGCGCCCCGCCAGCCGCGAGACACTGTGGCAGGTCAGGGCGCAGCAGGTGGTGCTCGCAACCGGTGCCGCGGAACGCCCGCTGGCCTTTGCCAACAACGATCGCCCCGGCATCATGCTGGCCTCGGCGGTATCGACCTACGCCAACCGCTACGCGGTCAAGCCTGGTAGCCGCGCGGTTATCTTTACCAACAACGACAGCGCTTACCAGACCGCCCTGGACCTGAAGGCGGCAGGGGTCGAAGTAGCCGCCGTGATCGATGCGCGCGCCAGTTCCGCCAGCGAAATCGCCGACACGGTGCGCAGCGCCGGCATCGAGGTCGTCAACGGCAGCGTCGTCGTCGATACCGCGGGCCGCAAGCGCCTGCGCTCGGTGCAGGTGATGCACCTTTCCGCCGGCGGCGGATCGGTCGGCGGCAGCGCCCGGTCGATCGCCTGTGACCTGCTCGCGCTATCGGGTGGCTGGAGCCCGGTGGTGCATCTGCACGCGCAGTCAGGCGCGAAACCGGTATGGGACGACACGCAGGCGATGTTTCGCCCGGGCGCACCGACGCAGGCGCAGTTTTCGGCAGGCGCGGCGAACGGCACGCTCGATCTGGCCGGATGCCTGCAGGAAGGCGTCGAGGCGGGCAACAGGGCTGCAAAGGCCTGCGGATTCGAAGCGGGCATGGCGGCCCCTGCCGCCGACGGAGCACGGTGCGAGCCGATATTGCCGTTGTGGAGGCTGCCGTCGCCCTATGACCGCGGCCGTGGTCCCAAGGCCTTTATCGATATGCAGAACGACGTCGGCGCCGCCGACATCGAGCTCGCCGTGCGCGAGGGCTACCACTCGGTCGAGCACGTCAAACGCTATACCGCGCTGGGCTTCGGCACCGACCAGGGCAAGCTCGGTAATATCATCGGCATGGGGGTGCTGGCCGAAACCATGGGGCAGAGTATCGCCGCGACCGGTACCACGACCTACCGGCCGAACTACACCCCGATCAGCTTTGGCGCATTCGCCGGGCAAAACCTCGGCGAGCGGCTGTTCGACCCGGTGCGCAAGACCGCGATGCACGGCTGGCACGAAGAAAACGGCGCGATGTTCGAGGACGTCGGCCAGTGGAAGCGCCCCTGGTACTATCCGCGCGCCGGCGAGAGCCTGCACGACGCGGTCAATCGCGAATGCCTCGCGGTGCGCGACAGCGTCGGCATCCTCGACGCGTCGACGCTGGGCAAGATCGAGATCAGGGGCAAGGATTCGGCGCGATTCCTCGAAATGATTTATACCAATAACTGGATGAAACTCGAGGTCGGCAAGGGCCGTTACGGCTTCATGCTGCGTGAAGACGGCATGGTGATGGACGACGGCGTCACGATCCGCCTGGCCAAGGACCATTTCTTCATGCATACCACCACCGGCGGCGCGGCCGGCGTGCTCGCGTGGATGGAGCGCTGGTTGCAGACCGAGTGGCCCGAATTGGAAGTCTTCCTGGCCTCGGTCACCGATCACTGGGCGACCGCCGCGGTGGTCGGGCCGAACAGCCGGGACGTGGTCGCGGCGGTGTGCGAGGGCATCGATTTTTCCGCCAGTGCATTTCCGTTCATGGCGTCGAAAACCGGCAGCATCGGCGAGGTCGAGTGCCGCGTGAACCGCATCAGCTTCTCCGGCGAGCTCGCCTTCGAAGTCAACATCCCGGCAAACTACGGCCGCTTCATGTGGGAAAAACTGATGCAGGCGGGGCAGAAATTCAATATTACGCCCTACGGCACCGAAACCATGCACGTGCTGCGCGCCGAAAAGGGTTACGTGATCGTCGGCCAGGACACCGATGGCTCGATTACGGTCGACGACCTCGGCCTCGGCTGGGCGCTGTCCAAAACCAAGGATGATTTTATCGGCAAGCGCTCGTTGAGCCGGCCGGACACGGTGCGCAAGGACCGCAAGCAGCTGGTGGGATTGCTGACCGAGGATTCGCAGACGGTTATCCCGGAAGGCGCGCAGCTGGTAAACGATCCTGACGCGCCGACGCCGGTGCCGATGGTCGGGCACGTCAGCTCCAGCTATTTCAGCGCCCGCTGCGGACATTCGATCGCGCTGGCGCTGGTCAAGGGAGGGCATCATCGCATCGGCGAAACGGTTTACGCGCCGCTCGCCGATGGCCGCGTCATCAAGGCAACGATTACCGAGCCGGTGTTTTACGACAGGGAAGGAGCCAGGGCCAATGTCTGACATGTTCCAACAGGAATCCCCGCTGGTACAGATAAAACTGGGCGAGCCCAGGGGCAACGCGCCGCGCATCGAGGAGAAACCATTCCTCGGCTACATCAACCTGCGCGGCAAACCCGGTAATACCCGTTTTGTCGCGGGCGTTCTCAAGGTGCTCGGCGTGGAAGCGCCGACCGCGGCCAACACCGTGATCGAAGCCGGCGATAACCGTATCTACTGGCTCGGCCCGGACGAGTGGCTGGTGGTAACGCCGGCCGGGCAGCAGGACAAGCTGAAAGCCGACCTGCTGGCCGCGCTCAAGGGCGCGTTTTGCTCGGTGGTCGACAATTCGAGCGGGTTGACGATGGTTCGTATCAGCGGCGCCAACGCGGGCGCGTTGCTCGCGACCGATTGCCCGCTCGACCTGCACCCGCGCGAATTCAGGCCGGGCCAGTGCGCGCAAACGCGCCTGGCGAAGGCCGGTATGATCGTGGCTCCGCTGGACGACGGCTCGGGTTTCGACATCATCATCCGCCGTAGCTTCGCCGATTACCTGCTGCAATGGCTGCAGGACGCGGCGCTAGCGTTCGCATAGGAGCCGGGTTATTCGGGCGCCTTCGTCTCTGCTGCCGGGTCGTTATGTATTACGGTGAAAGACTGAACAGCATCAGCCACCTCGTCGGCGCGGCACTGGCGCTGGTCGGGCTCGGCGCGTTGCTGACGGTGGGGATACAGTCCCGCGACGCGTGGATCATCGGCAGTTTCGGCACCTTCGGATTCACGCTGGTGCTGCTGTACACGATGTCGACGCTGTACCACAGTTTTCATCCTCCCCATCTTAAAAAAATCTTCAAGGTCCTCGATCACGTTTCGATCTACCTGTTGATCGCCGGAACCTACACCCCGTACATGCTGGTCACCTTGCGCGACGGCAACGGTTTCATCATTCTCGGCATCATCTGGGCGCTCGCCGGCGCCGGTATCCTGAGCGAGGTATTGCTGTCGGGCAGGGCCGTCAAGGTCGGGCAAATGGTCATTTACCTGGGCATGGGCTGGGCCTGCTCGTTCGATTTCGCGAGCCTCAGGGCCGCGTTGCCGGAGAATGGGCTGTGGTGGCTGACCGCGGGCGGCATCGCCTATACCGGCGGCGTGGTGTTTTACATACTCGATAAAATGAAGCGGCTTGACCATGCCCACGGCATCTGGCACTTCTTCGTGCTGGCGGGCTCGTTCTGCCATTTCGTTTCGGTCATCGGTTACGTCAGGTAACCGCGTCATGCACCCGACAGCACAATCTCGACCGGCTTGCGGTCGCCCAGCCTGTCGGCCTTGAGCGGATTGAATCCAAACAGGTTCACGGCGCGGCGAAAATCGCGGTCGAACAACCATTGCGATACCATGCCTGCGCCATAGGTCACGAGGCGTATTTTTGGAAAGTCGCTTTGCCATCGCGTCATCGGGATGCGCCGTGCCAGCAGCCTGCTTTTTTGTCGTGCCAGTTCCTGCCCGTCGAGTTCGCGCGCCAGGCGAGCGGCGCGCCTGGCACGCCGGTCGATCAGCCGCAGCAGGTTGCGCGCGCGCATCTCTGCGCGATCGGTAGACAGCAGACCGTAGCTGTACTCGTTCGGTAGTATGCGTTCGTCGAACTGCCGGGTGACATAATCGCAAACGTCGGGATTGCGCAGCATGAGCAGCCTGCCGTCGGGTCCGCGTCCGATGATCGGCGCATCGCCCGAAAAGAAGTCACTGTAAAACTCCACCCCTGCCAGGTTTGCCTCGATATCGGCGCGGCTGACAATGCCGGTGATCCGGGTGCCCATGTAGCTCCGCTCGAAAGCCAGCGACAGGTTACGGATATCCTCCGGGTCGAGGTTCTTGCGCCTGCTGCGCAAGGCGTTGAAATAATGAAAGCCGTCGTCGAAGAAATGCGTCAGTTTGTCGGCGCCCATGCGAATGCCGCAGACGTTCACGATCGACGCGAGATGAAACCTGGCAGGAATGAATCGCCAGCGCGCCGCGTGGTAGACGCTCTCTGCGGGAAACATCTGGATGCGCTCGAAACGTGGCCAGCCGGGGCAATCGTTGGTGCCGATGCACAGTTCGAACTGACCCCAGGTGACGTCGCGGATATACAGCGACCTGAATTCGGCGAAGAAGGCAAACTCGAGCTCGGTATCCCCCAGCATCCGCGGACTCGAGGGCTGCCCGGTGTTGACCCGTTCGATGGCCGACTGGATCGAAACGACCAGGCGTTCGCTGACCAGCGCGCCGGAATCGGCGAGCGGGATGTGCGCGTAGGTCCACGGATCGGACTCGCTCGCGCCGCCGAACTCGCTGTGCGCAAGCAGAACGCCTGCCAGGGCGATCAGGCGCAGGCAGGACCCGCCGCGTCTAGCCCAATGTCGTGCGAAATCCAAGATGGACCCCGGTAAATTCAAAATCGGAACTGGTATAGTCGACATACCTGAGCGACCAGGCTTTGTTGTCGCGCATGTTTCGCTGTATGCCAAGGCCCCAGGCGTAGCCCGAATCCTTGCTGCGATAGGTCGTATGCGTGCTGGTAACGATGAGATCTCCGCAAAACAGCAGGCAGGCGCTGATCCGTTCACTCTTGAGTTCGACCTGCGCGTAGCCGAGCATGATGAATGGCGTGGTGTTATCGCTGATTCGCCAGTTTCTGCGCAGGTAAAGCAGGGTCGAATTGGTCAGGAGGTCTTCGGCGTTCCCCAGTTCCGGTCCCCGGTCCAACGACGCGTTAAACAAAAAGTTATCGCTGATACTGAGCCCGATTTCGTAGTCAGGGTTTAGCCCGTAGGCGAGGGTTAAACCGAGATGGGCCGTATCGCCACCGAAAACCTCTTCCTCGAAAAAGGCCTTGGAAAAATCGAACTCGAATATAAATCCGGTTTCGGCCTGCGCGCGGACGTTGGCGCTGCAAGCCAGCAGCAGTAACGATAGCAATAGTGTCGGCGGTTTGCGGTATTGCCCCGATGGTCCGCGAGATATCGTGCCAGGTAGATCGTGAGACTGCATCGCATGGATTCACTGATTTTGATCGAGGTGACAAGAATGTTACGCCGTTACCGGTAATTCAATCGGGGATGTCGAAGTAGCGGTATGCATGACCAGCGGTTTCGAATACCGATACCGAGCCGCGACGACCAGGGAGTTTAATGCGGCGACGGTCGCCGGCCCGGGGTTAAAACAGGACGGTCATGCCGACGACGAACCAGCGCGTATCGAGTTTCGGGTTGGCCTGGCCGCTACGCGGGCCCTTGCCCTTGAACCGATCGCGATAGGCGACCGTGAACTCCATCGGCGTCGAGCGTTGCTGTCGATGGTAGGCGGCCAGCGTCGAGTAGGTCAACTCGACGATGATGATTTGTTCGCTGGAATCGGTGTCGGCTTCGAGGCTCGCGTAGTTGAAGCCCATGCTGCCGTCGATATCGTCTTTCGCCTTGAAGCCGTAAGTGTAAGCCGCGGCCAGTGCAAGCGCGTCGGTGGCGTGGTAGGTCGCGGCCAGTTCGATATTGACGAGATCGCCGAGCTTGCGCGAAACCCGCTCCCGGTTGCCGGTCAACACCTGCTCCGGGGTGTCGCCGATGCGCATCGTTTTGTCGTCGGGCAACATGTAGTCGTAACGAAAGGTCAGATTCACGACTGTATCCCCCGGCGTCGGCGCCAGCGGGTCCAGCGTCGAGCCGTCATCGTTCCACAGGTTGCTGAGCAGATAGTCGTAGTGCAGTCGCAATAACAGCGCGTAGTTGCCGTAGCTCCAGGCCACGTCGTCGAGCTGGTCGGCGTCATCCTCGTAGCCGGTCGGGATGCGCAGCCCGCCAGTCGCGGCGAAGGCCGAATCCCGGCGCAGGAAGAAACGGTACTTGCCGCCGAGTTCGATATCGCCGATGCCGTCGCGTCGCCAGCGGTCGATACGCTCGAAGCCGTACTCGTCCATGATCAGTTGCTGCACGTCGTCGATTTGCATCGGCGTCCCGCCCGGAATACAGCAGTCGCCCGTTGCCGGGTTCAGGCCGACATTGGCGGTACGGTTGTCCAGCGTGGTGGTGACGCTATTGGTAATCCAGTAATAGGGGGCGTGGAAACCGATCGACAACCGGTCCGTCAGCCCGTAGCTGTAGCCTAGATCGAGTACGTCGATATCGTAGACGTAGGCGACGGCGACGTCGCCAATTCTGGCGGTGCCGCCGACGAGTATATCGAGGGGCGCGAGGCTGGGCAGTACGTTGCTGTCGAGCGCGGTGTCGGTAAACGGGAAGGCCAGGTCCTCGCGCTCGCCGTCGGCGTTGTAACGTTGCGTGGTTGGCTGGTAGCGGTAAAAATCCCAGTAGCCGCGCGCAATGCCCTGCGGCAGCACCGCGGCGCTATCGGCGATAGCGGTGTTCGATGCGCCGAGCGCAAGCAAAATCGCGGCGATCTGGCCACCCCGTTGCCTCCAGTTGCAGTACCTGAACATGAGCCCTGCCCCGAGTCTTTATTTACCTTTCGCCTAATCCTACTTTTTTTCAGCAGTCGGTGCCTGCATTTACGGCAGCTTGTCGTTCGTAACGACGGGATCGTGGCGGGCTTGCTGCCTGAAATCGCGCAGGTGCCGCCTGACCTCGTCGACGCCGGCCCGAGTCAACGCACCCCTGTCGATCAAAGGTTCGATCGATTGTTTTGCGAGCGCCTTCCAGCGCGCGACCTCGTCGGGCTCGGGTTCGATAAACTTGATGCCCTGGCTGCGCAACGCCGCCGCGGCCTCCAGGTTGTCCGCGCGGGTTAGCCGATCGAGCCTGCCGAGCGCGCTTTCCATTTCCTGCCGGACAATCGACTGGTCGGCAACGCTGATTTTATCGAAGGCGCGCTTGTCGATCGCGAGCAACCCGACCAGGTAAGCCAGCGGCGTTGCCGTGACATACCCGGTACTGCTATGCCACTGAAACGCGATCGCCGCCGACGGCGTCGCGGTCACCGTTTCCAGCAGGCCGGTCTGCAGGCCGGTATAGACGTCCGAGATGGGCAGGGAAACCGGCGACAGCCCGAGCGAGCGATAGGTTTCCTGCACCATGACGTCGCCTTGCGGCGCCCATAGCTTGCTGCCCTGGATCGACGCCAGGTCCCTGATTGGCGTTTTCGACAAAAGCAGGCTAAAGCCGATCTCGGTGATGCCGAGCAGTACGAATCCGCGCTGCTCGAGGTTTGCTTTCATCTGCGGTTCCATTTTCGCGCGCACGTAGTCCACTTCGTCGAGCGAGTCGAACATCATCGGGATATTGAGGGACTGGATATCGGGATAGAGATGCGCGAGCCCGGCCGAACTGAATGCACCGCCGTGCAGTTGGCCGGCCCTGATTTTCTGATGCACGGTTTTTTCGCCACCCATGACCCCGCCCGGGTAAAACTTGAACTTCACCCGGCCATCGGTCTTTTCGTGGATCAGTTTGGCGCCATTTTTCATCTCGACCATCCACACTGTTCCGGCTGGCGCGAGCGTCGCGATCTTGAAGGTCATGGCTGTCGTTGGACCACTAAACCCGTAAAGGCAAAACGCGATCGAACAGACCTGGATGAAGCGTTTCATGACATGACTCCTGTCGTTGGAATATCGGTTGCGTGACTGATATGCGGTGTAATCGCGCCGGCCGTTTCGAGCGGCGGCGCAGCGGTTGCCATCGAGATTGTCTTCGATCGGGATGGGTGCCGGTTTCGATCCGGCTGGCTCAAGGTCGAAATCGCGAGCCTTTTGGTCAATCCTGCGAACCTGCATAGCGCCAGAATCGCAAGGTCAGGCAACATGAATGTCACCGAAACGACGATTGGAGCAAAAAATTTCCCATTACCGGTTTTCCCTGGCGCCACCGGGCGCGTTGGTTTCTGAGCATTGGTATGGCGCAAGGCTGGCGTCAGGAATTGTATTTCGCAACCTGGTGGTGCATAGTAGCCTTTGTCGAAACTCCGGGTATTACTTTTCGATACTATGACCCAGACAAGAGCGATCATCGACACCCTGAAAAAAGAATTGCGCAAGCAGGGTATTAACTACCGCCGGGTCGCCGAAAAACTCGAGCTATCCGAGGCGAGCGTAAAACGATTGTTTGCAGAGCACTCGTTTACGCTGGAACGGCTGGCCCTGGTCTGCGAATTGCTGCATCTCGAAATCTCGGACCTGGTGCATCAGATGGAAAAGGATATCGAGCTAACCACCCGGCTCACGCTGGAGCAGGAAACCGAGCTCGTTTCGGATGTCAGGCTGTTGCTGATGGCGCATTTCCTGATGAATAAGCTCAGCTTCTCGGAAATCATCGGCATCTACGATATCTCGGAAACCGAGGGAATTCGGATGCTGGCGAAGCTGGACCGCATGAAGATCATCGAGCTACAACCGGGCAATCGCGTCAAGCTGATGATCTCGAAGAATTTCCAGTTACTTCCCGGCGGGCCGATACAGCGCTTCTACGAAAAGATCGTGCAGGCTGAATTCTCCAATTCGCACTTCAGCGGCAACGGTGAGCACCGGGTTTATGTTTCGGGCATGTTTTCGCGCGCGGCGAATGCCGAAATAATTAGAAAGATCAAACGCCTCGCCGAGGATGCGCACGAACTGCGCGAAGACTCCGATAATCTGCCGCTGGACGAGCGTTTCGGTTGCAGCCTGATCATGGCGATCCGGCCGTGGGAAGTGAAGGTATTCGACCGTCTGCGTCGCGAACCCAATCGTAAAAAGTTCTAGATCCCCGGGTTGCCTGCCGGGCGATCAGGTAGCCACGTTTTGCGGTTTCCCCGCGTAAAAGGCCACCAGGTTGTCGACCGCGGTGTCGTACATTTCGGCAAGCGCCTCGGGGGTGTTGTAGGCGACGTGCGGCGTCAACACGACGTTGTCGAGTTCCAGCAGGGGATGGTCCGGCGCGATCGGTTCGTCATCGAAGACGTCGATGCCCGCGGATCCGATGTGTCCCGACTGCAGCAATTCGACCAGCGCGGCCTCGTCGAGCAACCGCGAGCGCGCGGTATTGACCAGCATCGCGCCCGGTTTCATCAGGCGCAGGCGCCCCGCGTCGAGCAGGCCGTTGGTCTCGGAATTCGACAGCAGGTGCAACGAGACGACATCGCTCGCGGATAGCAGCGATTCGAGGTCGGTAAATTCGACGCCGTGGCCTGCCGCGCGCCCCGGACTCGGATTGCGGGTCCAGGCGATGACCTTCATGCCGAACGCCTGTGCCAGCGGCGCCACCGCCTGCGCGATGCGACCGAATCCGACCAGCCCCAGCGTCTTGTCGCGCAAATCCATCGCCCATAAATCGTTCGTCCACAGGCCCTTGCGCAGGTCGCGGTCGAGCCGGCTGATGCGGTGCGCCGCGTCGAGCATAAGGCCCAGGGTGTGCTCGGCGACGGTTTCGGCGGCGGAAAGGGTGTGGGTTACCGTGATATTCCTGCGGCTTGCCTCGGCGAGGTCGATAAAGGTCGCTACGCCGAGGCCGCTGAACGAGATGACTTCGAGCTGCGGCAAGGCAGCGAGTACCGCGTTACTGAGGCCCCAGCCGGAGATCGCGGCGTGCGCGTCGGCGAGGCGTTCGATAAAGTCGGCATCGCCGGGCTGGTCATCGTAGTAAATTCTGAATTCGCCGAGGCTCTCGAGTTTTGCCAATCGGCTGCCGCTAAAAAACTGCGCGGAGGATTCGTCCGCGTCCGGGTATACGATTTTGCGCACCACGCTGGTTCTCCGTGCAGGCGGGGCGTTCGATTATAACCGCAAACGTAGTGGCCGGCCGATCCCTAGCTGTGGAGGCGGGTTTCGAAACCTTCGAGGCCGGCAAGCGCGAACAGCGACCTGAATTCGTCGAGCGCCTCGTCGGTGTAGGGCAGCGGC
>JAOTUD010000518.1 GCA_029864065.1 Gammaproteobacteria bacterium
GCAGACGTCGATTTGCGGATCATATGCAATGTCGTGTTCGCGCGCGAACTCGCGGCTGCCGCGCAGCTTGACGCGCTCGCGGCGCTGCAGAATGACGATCTCGCGGTCTCTTGCCAGGTCGGCGAACAGGGGATCGTGGAGCAGGCGCCAGGCGCAGGAAAACGCGCTGTGCGACGCGCCGACGATGACGATAGGGCCATCCCGCGCGGGCAGATCGTCGAGCTTGTCCCGCCGCAGGAAGCGATCGCTGCCTTCCCATCGATCCAGATACGGGCGCAGTGCCGGCAACGGCTGGTCGCTGGCGCCGCAGCAAAGCAACAGGTTTCGGCTGCGCGTCAGCAGGTTGCCGTCGGCATCGAAGCTGCTGAATTTGCGCTCGCCCGCCTCGATGAGCGCCACGCGCAGGTTGCAATGCAGGCGCTCGCCGAGGTAGGCGCTGAAACGCGCCGCCAGCGGTTCGACCATGAGCTCGCCGACGCGCGGCAGGGCGATCAGGCGGGACTGCGTCTCCGGGTGCGCGAGATAGCGATCGCGGATATCGACGAACGGATTGCCGTCCTGGATGCCCTGCACCACGTCCGGCGAACTGGTATTGGCGTTGATCCGGTAATGCGCCATTTTGCCACCCGGACTGGGACCGGCCTCGTAGATTTGCAGGTCGTCGAGTATGCGCCGTTCGGGCAGCGCCGCATCCCCGGCCGCGGCGACACGATTGCACAATGCCAGCACCAGGCCGATGCCGGCAGGCCCGGCGCCGATGACCTGCAACGGGACTTCGCCTGCCGATCCGTATTCCGGGGACACAATACTTATCTCCTGTGGAGTTAAGTATTGTGTCCCCGAATCTTCGTCGTGGGCTGGCATCAGGCGGCGCTGGCTTCGAGGTGGGCCTTGACGATCGTTTCGAGTTCACGCAGAAAAGTCAGCACTTCCCGCTCGGTGTTGTAGTGCGCCATCGACACGCGGATACAGGTAGGGCGGCCCAGCGGTTCGAGGATATTGCCGGAGAAATAGTCCGCCTTGCGCAGGTGGGTACGAATGCCTTTCGCGTTGAGCTCGGCGACCACCTCGGCGCAGGGTTTGCCCTCGACGATGATCGATACCATACCCTCGCGCGACGGATTATCGGGTCCGCCGATGATATAAACCTGCGTCATGTCGCGCAGGCCGCGCTGGGCCTCGTTACCGTTAATCATCAGATCGACGAGGTCGTGTTCATGCTCGCCGATGGCCTTGCCCGCGGCCAGGATGCGCGTGCGCCGCTCCGTGGAATCGGTGAAATGCGAACCGAGCCAGTCGAGGTACTCGACCACGCTGGTGATGCAGGCAAAGGCCGATGTATCGCGCGTACCCATTTCCCAGAAATCGTCCGGGGTGCCGTCGAGATGATCGTGCGGCAGCGTCGCGAGTCGCGGCGACAACCACGCGAAACCATAGTTATGGCGCGAAAAAACCTTGTAGGCCGACACCGCGTAACCGTCGATATCGTAGTCGTCGATCGCGAGCGGGCCGTGCGCGGCATGCTGGATGCCATCGAGGATGATGATGCACTCCGGCGACGCGGCGCGAATGGTTTTGACCACCGCGGGGATATCGACGGTCATGCCGGTAACCGGGCTGGTATGGATAATGGTCGCGACGCGCGTGTCGACATCGACCACCCTGGCATAGTCGTCGGCGGTGATGGTCACGGTTTCGTTGCTGTGCACCGCGGCGCGGTATTCCTTGCCGGCGATTTTCGACCAGCGCTTGCTCGCGCTCGCGGTGGCCGGATGCTCCAGCGTGCTGCCGATCATGTTGCCCCCGGCGGGAGATCCGAGCGCGGCCGCGCGCACCATGCGAAAAATCAGCTCGGTGCCGCTCTCACCGGTAAATACGGGACCTTCCTTGACGCCAAGGAAGATACGCATGTTGGCGCGCGCCGCATCGATGATGCGCACCAGGTCGCGTGACGCCGGGTTGTCGCGCCCCTGGTTGTCGGGAATCCCGGCCAGTTGCGTATTGACTTCGACTACCGATTTCAACGTCAGCGAGCCGCCGGCGTTCTCGAAAAAGATTCGCGGCCCCTGGTAAGGGCAGGTATCGACGTGACAGAAGCGGTCGCGGATCCGGTTCATCAAGGTTTTGTCAAACATGCTTGCTCCGTTTTGGCTCGCCCAAGGCTGGCGACGTTGTTACATTGCAGGGCTTGCCTGCGGCAATTCGAGCCGTATTCGTTGCGGCTATAAAGGGCGCGATGCTAGCACCAGCGCAAAAAAAAAGTAACGTGATATTTCTCGAACGCGAGATGCGGGAATTCGAATACATAAATTACTAATACTTATCTATTTGGGCCAATTTTTATCGTTTTACGCAAATATGCATAAATATTTATTATTTCAGCAACGGATTCCTTCGGAGCAAACCATGTTGCATTCTATTCAACACCGTTACCCGCTGTGGGGCTGGGTCCTGTTCATCTTTTCCGCAATTTTTTTCATTGCATCGAGCATTCGCGCCGATGATCCGGTCAGCCTGGTGGGCGGCTTGCTGTTCCTGGTCGCCTGTTTCGTATTCCTGGCGCCGCTGGTCGCGGAACTCGGTATTACGGCTAATAGCTTAGCGCGGCTGCGTAGATATTCTCGATATCTGTCAGGTTGGTTTCGCGCGGCGAATTCGCAATGGCGCGCGCCTGTCGCGCAGAAGATGCTGCCAGCGCCGGAACATCAGCGGGACCAAATCCTACGCCAGCAAGCCCGTTCGGAGCTCCGGTTTTACGCATCAACTCGATGATGCGTCTGGCCAGCGCCTCGCCGGCATCGTCGACCCCGGCATCCTGCAGGTCCGACCGCAACAGGCCCGCCGCTTCGTAGTGCCGCTCGGGTGCGGCCGCCGCGGTGTAGCGGAATATCGACGGCG
>JAOTUD010000037.1 GCA_029864065.1 Gammaproteobacteria bacterium
TAGGCGGTCAGGCTGTCGAGCAGCACGTGGGTCGAAAATACGAGGTAAATCGCCAGCATCCAGCGTTTGAAGTGCTGCCGGGTATCGGGGTGGATGCGCGTGATCAGAAACGCCATGAGCGGCGTCAGCAGCGCCAGCACGAACAGCGAATGGCTGGCGGAGCGATGGTAGGTAAAATCCCTGACCGCGTCTCCGAGCGGCACGAATACATCGAGATCTGGCAAGGTGCCAGCAATCGCACCCCAGATTATCGCCCGATTGCCGATCTTGCGGCCGAGCGTCGCTTCGCCGACAGCGGCCCCGAGCGCCAGTTGTGTGAGTGAATCCATATCCCGCCTAGCCTTGAATCTCTATTGTCTTGATTAATTACGTTTCAATTACCGATTCAGATGTTAATGGATATTACCGTTCCTACATCTGCTAGACAGCTATCACAAGCTTGTATAACATCGGCCGGAGAATAGTCTAATAACCAATCACAAGCATAAGTAAAACAGCTGGAGGAGCACAATGAAACTCAGAAAATACCTGGCCGGTGGCGCTATCGCCCTGGCTACCATGGCGCTTAGCGCCAATACCGCCTACGCTGCCTGCGCAACCGACAGTCTGCCAGCAACGAAAGCCAAGCCCGCCGGCTATCCCGCGCGCGCGCTGACCATGATCGTTCCCTACGGCCCGGCCGGTGGTTCGGGCCAGGTTGCCCAGGCCATGGCGCAGGCGGTCAGCGATCTCACCGGCATCTCGATTAACCGTGACCATAAGCCCGGCGGCTCGGGTGCCGTTGGCACGACCGCCTACCTGGCGGCACCGGCTGACGGTTACACGGTGCTCGAGCATATCGACGACGCCTCCAGCGCGCATGCGCTCGATTCCAGCAAACCGAATCCCGCCACCGACCTGATTCCGCTGGTGATTTCGCAGATCACCTTCTCGCAGGTATATATTCGTACCGACGAAGATCGTTTCAGCGACTGGAATTCATTCGTCAAGTGGGTCAAGGCACAGGACGGCAAGGCAACCATCGCCAACGTTTCCAAGGAAGGCTCGATGGAACGCATCACGATGAAGTTCATCACCGATGCGACCGGTATGAAGATTCAGCAGATCTCGTTCGACAAGGGTGCGCCACGTTACGGTGCCCTCGCCGGCGGCCAGGTCGATGCGCTGTTCGAGCAACCCGGTGACGTGCGCAAGTTTCTCGATGCCGGAAAATTCAAGCCGATCCTGACCGTGCTGAAAGAGCGTCCAGCCGCATTTGCCAACGTGCCGAGCCTGACCGATGCCGGGCTGAATTTCGATCCACTGTACCGATTCCGCGGTTTCTACGTGCATAAGGACACGCCCGCCGATCGAGTCGCCTGGCTACAGTGGGCTTTCCAGAAAGCCTATTGCCAGCCCAGCTACCAGAAGTATAACGAAAGCAAGTACATGTCCCTGATCGAAAGCTATCGCGATACCGCGGGTGCACGCGAGCTGATCACGTCAACGGTCAAGCAGTACCGGGATGTCTACAAGGCCATGGGGCTTGAGGTCAAATAGCGCCACAATGATGTCCTTCCAAAGCAACGCCCGGAATTCGATCCGGGCGTTGCTTTTTCCGAAAACTCATGGCGCAACCGTATCATGGGCCAGCTAAGACCCGGACACCTGGTAGAAGCCGCAATGTGGCTCGGGCTGTGCCTGTTTCTGTTTATTTATTCCTTTGAATTCAACCAGGGTATCGAAATCTACAAGTTCGGGGCGACCGCCTGGCCCCGCGCGATTATCCTGTTGATGGCAATCGCGGCCCTCGGCCAACTGTATCATCACTGGAAGCTGGGGGATCAAGCCACGTCGCAAATCATCAGCGCCGCGGTCGACGATGGCGCCGAGGAAGCCGCGCACGAGGCGCATCACGAAGGACTGAAATGGTACGCCTCGACCCTCGGTTTACTGATAATCCCGTTTGCCTACATGCGCGTTCCGGACTGGATTACGGCCCTGGTATCAGCCGAAGGCACATCCGTCCACGTTATCCGTATTATTTGCGCCGCGATCCTGATCGGGATTTTCATCTACACCATGCGCCGCAACATCACCGGCGCGATGTTAACCCTGCCGCTGTTTTTCGCCGCCATGCTCGAAGACATGGGATTTTACTCGCTGGCACCGTTTTTCATCATCGGCGTCATGTTCATGTTTGGTGAACGCCGCGCCAAACCCATGGTCTTGATAGCCGCACTGATTTTCGGCCTGCTGATGCTGTTGTTCGTGAAGATTCTCTACGTCGGCTTACCCGTAGGCAATATCCATCCCTTCTACGATATCGGTAGCTGGGCAGTAACCATACTGCAATAGGATGTGAGGAGAGAATCGGGTGGATGCATTTAATAATTTCGTCACTGGTTCCATCTCGCTATTCAGCGATCCACTGGGCATCCTGATTTTTTTCGGCGGTGTCATTGGCGGCATGTTGTTCGGCGCGATTCCAGGCGTCAGCATGCTGACGCTCGCCGCGATCCTGTTACCGTTCACCGCACACCTGTCCCCCGTGCACGGCATCATGCTGTTTTCGGTGATTTACTGTACCGGGGTTTATGGCGGCGCCATTACCGCGATCCTGTTCAACATCCCCGGAGCACCCGAAAACGCGCCGACCGCATTCGACGGCTACCCGATGACTCAGAAAGGCCAGGCGGGCAAGGCGGTCGGAGCAGCGGTCATGTGCTCGGCGCTAGGCGGCGTCACTTCCACCATCATCATGATGGCGGCAACCGCGCCCATCGCGGACTGGGCGATCTCGGCCTTCGGTCCACCCGAGATTTTTGCGCTGGTATTCTTCGGTCTCGCGGTGGCGGCCTCGGTCGGCGCCAAGACCTTCTGGAAAGGCTGGCTGTCGATCCTGATCGGGTTGATGGTGGCGGTGGTAGGCCTCGATCCGGTGGGCGGCATCGAGCGTTACGATTTCGATATGCCCTATCTGCTGGCTGGAATTCACTTTATCCCGACCATACTCGGCTTTTTCGCGGTTTCGGAAATCTTCGTACAGGCGGAAAAGAAAGTAAAAGGCGCGTACAAGGCGCCTAAAATAAGCATCGCTTTTCCGACCTTAGGGGAACTAATCGCTCACAAGTTCGCGATCGTTCGATCGATCGTGATCGGTTTCTTTTGCGGCATACTGCCCGGCATTGGCGCGACGCTCGCGGCCTTCATGGGTTACAACGAAGCGGTGCGCTGGTCGAAGACACCAAAGGAATTCGGTAAAGGCAAGCTTGAGGGCGTCATTTCTTCGGAAACTGCCAACAACGCCGCCACGGGCGCCGCGATGATTCCCCTGCTGGCGCTGGGATTGCCTGGCGGGGCGTTGACCGCGATGATGGTCGGCGTGTTCCAGATGCACGACATGGAACCCGGCCCGCTGGTATTTATCAATAGCGGCGACCTGGTCTGGGTGGTGTTCGCGGCGATGTTTTACGCCAATGTCTCGATTCTGCTCATCGGCTGGCTCGAAACCAAGACCATCATCAACCTGCTGCGTATTCCGTTTCAATTCCTCGCACCGATGATCCTGCTGCTCGCCACGGTCGGCGCCTACGCGGTGCGCGGCCTGACCATCGACGTCATCGTCATGTTTCTCGCCGGTGTGGTCGGTTTCTTCCTGCGCCGCTCGGGTTACTCGGTCGCGGGCATCGTGCTCGGCCTGATCCTCGGCAAGATCGGCGAGCAGACTTTCGCGCAGGCGATGCAAATGCTGCATTTCGAGTGGAGCGGCTTTTTCGACCGGCCGATCGCGCTGGGGCTGCTGGTGGTCGGCGTACTGACCCTGATGGGCAGCATCTACGGCGAGTTTTTCAAGAAGAAACCGCCGACCGCGGAGACGCCGGTTAGCTGAGCGCCGGTTGCATCCCGGTTACGGCTGTTTCATCGAACCTGCTCAAGCAAGCCAGGCGGCCATCGCCGACAGGCTCAACCCCCCGGCGAGCACCCCCGCAACGAGGTGGCGGCGCGTCAGGTAGTAAGCCGCGAACGCGATCGCGACCGCCGCGATACGAGTCGCCACGGGAACCGAGGCAAGCTCGCTTCCCGGCATGATGATCATGCGGAATATCAGCCCCGCCACCATCGCGTAGGAAACGCAGGTTATCCATTGAAAAAACGCGCCATGGGCATCGATACGCTTGACCACGACCACACCCAGCGCGCGCCAGATGAAGGTCGCCGCGGCGCAACCCATTACGATCATCCACAGGGTTTCAGTTGGCATCGCCGCCTTTCCAGTATCTGCCGGCCGCGAAACCCAGGCTGCCGCCGACGACGCCGGTAATCAGCAGATCTACCGACGGGAACAGGTAGTGCGCAATCGAGATCGTTGCGCATCCCAGGATCATCGAGAATCGTTCGGCGCGCCCCGGCACGGCGGACAGCACCAGCGCGAAGAACAGTGGGCTGACGAAGATCAGCCCCAGCACCAGCACCGCCGGCAGCAATACCGCGCCGTGGTAACCCAGCAGGGTGCCGGTCACCGCCGCCGTCAGGATCGAAGCGGCAAAGGTGACATAGTAGCGATGCCGGAATGCGGGTTCGATCTGCGGAAACTCGCGCAAACAGACCGCCCAGGAATTGATCGACAACAGCTGTGCATCGAGCAGCATGCCGGGCAGATTCGATCTGCCACGCGACATTGCCGGCACGAACGACACCACCATCGGTAGAAAGCGCGCATTGGCCAGCGAACAGGCAAATACGATCGCAATAAAGCCCTGCCCGGTCGAGGTTAGTTCGACCATCGCGAGCTGCCCGGGCAGGCCCCAGATCAGGAGCGAGGCCACCGCCGCCATGTCGGCGCCGAAACCGGCGCCACGCGCCAGCGAACCGAATCCCATCATCGTGAACAGCAGGATAAAGGCCGGCAGCGACAGCGCATCGAGCATCGCCTTACGCATTACCTCGGCGTTACCACTGACCATTACCGTCCTCCATCCTGGTTTACCGGATTACAGAAAAATCAGCCAGGCGCTGACGCTGAACACGGACAGCAGGGTCGACAGCAACACCGTGCTGGCGGCGGCATCGATGCCGCGGTTGTACATGCTCGCAAACAGGTAGGCGTTGAGTCCGGGCGCCACCGCCGCCATCAGCACCACCGATCTGAGAAGGCTCTCGGGCAGCTGCAGCAGGTGGCCCAGCAACAGGGTTATCGCCGGTTGCACGATAAGCGACAATAGCGAAATCAGGCTCGCTTCGCCGAGCGATTTCGACAGGCTGTAGCGGATCAAAACGCCGCCGAGCGCGAACAGGCCCACCGGTAGCGACGCGTGCGCGAGCAAATCGACCGCGCCGATCAATGCTTCGGGTAAAGCGAATCCGCTGATGTTGACGATAAATCCGAGCCCGATGCCAATCATCAGGCTGTTGCGGAATATCGCGTTTACGACGATGCGCGTGGTCTCGACCGCGCCGCGGCCATCGGCGCGCAGCAGTTCCATCGTGGTGATCCCGATCAGGTAACAAATCGGCGCATTGACCGACACCAGCGCAAAATTCGGCGCCAGGCTGTCCGCGCCCCAGGCGCGCTCCGAGATCGGCAATCCGAGAAATACCAGGTTGGAAAACAGCGCGGCGAAGGCAACCCCGACCGCCTCGCCGGGTCGCCGTTTGAAAAAGGTTTTAACAATGAGAAACGCGGCGAAAAAACACCCGATCGCCGCGGCGTAATAGGCCAGCAGAATGCGCCAGTCGAAGGCGGCCACCAGGTCGATGCTCGAGGTTGCGCGAAACAGCAGGCATGGGATCGCGAAGGTAATCGCGAATTTCATCAGGTGATCGATCGACCCGGCGGAGAGGAGGCCGACCCTGACCGCGAGGTAGCCTGCGCCGATGACGATAAATACCGGCGCGACGATATTCAGGATTTCAGTCAGCATAATGCGCGCCAGCCTGGCAGATAGTGCATCGGGTCGGCGCCGGAACCAGGTCGTTCGAATTTTTATTCACGCCCGGGCCCCGGGCTCAGTCAGTCATGCCGCAACGCGTCCTGCAACACGCAGGCGATATGTCTTGCGCCGCGCCGCGCACCGTCCCTGATCTGGTGCCGACAGCTGGTGCCATTGGCGATCAGCAGCGTGTCGTCGTCGGCGCCGCGCACCGCCGGCAGCAGGCCGAGCTCCGCCATTTGCATCGACAGCTCGTAATGGCTGGCCTCGTAGCCAAAAACGCCAGCCATTCCGCAACAGCCGGAATCGATCACCTCGACTTCGAGGTCGGGAATCAATTGCAACGCCTGTTGCATTGCGCCCATGGTCGCAAACGACTTTTGATGACAATGGCCATGCACCAGCGTGCGACGTGCGGACAGGGGTTGCAATTCGAGACGCAGCCTGCCCGCCTGCTGTTGCTGCGCCAGGAATTCTTCCAGCAGCAACGCCTGCGCAGCCAGCGCCGTCGTGTCTACACCGGGCAGCAGGCTCGGGAACTCGTCGCGTAGCGTCAGCAGGCAGGAAGGTTCCAGGCCTATTATCGGCACGCCACGCTCGACGTAGGGCCTAAGCGCGTCCAGCATGCGCCGTGCTTCTACCCGGGCCTGGTCGACCATGCCCGTCGACAGGAAGGTTCGCCCGCAACAAAGCGGGTGCCCGCCGTCGAGCGGACGCACCTGCCGCACCCGGTAACCGGCAGCTTTGAGCACCGCGCGCGCGGCGCGCGCGTTGTCGGGTTCGAAGTAGCGATTGAAGGTATCGACCAGCAGCACGACTTCGCCGTTGGCGCCGTCCGCCGACTGATCGACCTCGTCGAAGCGGTCGGCGCGCCAGCGCGGCAGGCTGCGGCGCGCGCTCAGCCCGAGCCAGCGCTCGCTCAGGCGCGCCAGCGGCGCGACGCGGTCGCGCAGGTTCAGGATAAAGCCGAAACGCGCCGCGAGCGGCGCGTAGCGAGGCAAGTAGGCGATCAGCCGATCCTTCAGCGAACGCCGGTGGCGCCGATGGTATTGATGCAGAAACTCGATTTTCATCTTCGCCATGTCGACGCCGGTGGGGCATTCGCGCTTGCAGCCCTTGCAGCCGACGCACAGGTCCATGGTGTCGTACATCGCGTCCGAGACCAGCGCATCGGCACCGAGTTGACCGCTGAGCGCGAGCCGCAGCGTGTTGGCGCGACCGCGCGTCAAATGCTGCTCATCGCCGGTAACCCGGTAGGATGGGCACATCACGCCGACATTTGCCTTGCGGCAGGCGCCGTTGTTATTGCACATCTCGACGGCGGCGCCGAATCCGCCCCACTCCGACCAGTCCAGCGCCGTTGTGATCGGTTTAACCTGGTAATCCGGCTTGTAGCGAAACAGCGACCGGTCGTCCATGCGCGGGGCGCGCACGATCTTGCCGGGGTTAAACAGGCCGGCAGGATCAAATGTATCCTTGACCGTTTCGAATGCCTTCAGCATGCGGCTGCCGAACATGCGTTCATGAAACTCGGAGCGCGCCAGGCCGTCGCCGTGCTCGCCCGAATGCGAACCCTTGTATTCCTGCACGATTTCGAGCGTTTCTTCCATGATCGCGCGCATCTTTCGCGCCCCGCTCTCGTCTTTCATGTTGAGAATCGGGCGCACGTGCAAACAGCCCACCGAGGCGTGGGCGTACCAGGTGCCGGTAGTGCCGTGCTTCTCGAATACCCGCGTCAACCGGTCGGTATACTCCGCCAGGTCCTCGAGCTGCACCGCGCAGTCCTCGACAAAGGACACCGGTTTACCGTCCCCCTTCATCGACATCATAATGTTGAGCCCGGCCTTGCGCACCTCCCAGACCGCAGCCTGAAACTCGGGGTCGAGCACCTCGACCACCGCGCCGGGAAAGCCAAGATCCGCCAACAACTCGACCAGCCGGGCAAGCTGACTGACCTGCTGCTCGCGATCCTCGCCGGCAAATTCGACCAGCAGCAGTGCATCGGGTTCACCCCGGACGAAACCGTCCACGGTGGCGCGGAACATCGGGATCTGGCGCGACAGATCGATCATGGTGCGGTCGACCAGTTCTACCGCGCTCGGGTCCAGCCTGACGATGTGCTGGGCCGAATCCATCGCCTGGTGAAAGGTCGGGAAGTGACACACACCCAGAACCTTGTGCGGCGGGATCGGCTGCAGCTTAAGCTGCAGGCGGGTGAAAAAAGCCAGCGTGCCCTCCGAACCGACCAGCAGGCGCGCCAGGTTGCCCGCTTCGGTATTAACCAGTTCGTCGATGTTGTAACCACCGACGCGCCTTAACAGCTGCGGAAACCGGGCAGCAATTTCATCCGCCTCGCGCTGCCCCAGTTCGGTCAACTTGCGCACCAGCTCGGCATGGGCGCCGTCCTGGGTAGAGTTAGCCAATGCCGCGAACCGTGCGCTGCTGCCGTCGGCCAGCAGCGCATCGATCGCCTGCACGTTGTGCACCATGTTGCCGTAACGAATCGAACGCGCGCCGCAACTGTTATTGCCAGCCATGCCGCCGAGTGTCGCGCGGTTGCCGGTGGAAACGTCGACCGGGTAGAACAGCCCATGCGGCTTCAACCAGCGATTGAGCTGATCCAGCACCAGCCCCGGTTCGACCCAGATCGAACGCGACTCGGGATCGAAAACGCCAACCCGATTGAAGTACTTGCTGTTATCGATTACCAGCGCGGTGCCGACGGTCTGCCCGATCTGCGAGGTGCCGCCACCGCGCGCCAGTACCGGTATCCCTTCGTCGGCGGCAATCTGAATCGCGCGCTGGATATCCTGCTGGTGGCGTGGCACCACGACGCCGATCGGTTCTATCTGGTAAATCGAGGCATCGGTGCTGTAGCGGCCGCGGCTGAAAGCATCGAACAGGACTTCCCCTTCGAGTTCGCCGCGCAACCTGTCGGCCAGCGCGCTGTCACCGATACGCGCTGTTGTTGCCGGGGCTGTCTGTTGTAGGCTAGATATTGTGGCCAAGGGGGCTGCTCGGTAAGACGTTTGAAAAAAACAGACTATAAGCAAAAAATGGCTGGCAGTAACGATTAAATTTGCGCACCCGCCATTTACAACAGGGATTAGGCAATCTACCCGGACCAGGGTAGAAACCCCGCTTGCACTCCTCACCCGCGTCAGGCAGGATTCCGGGCCAGAGAAAAAGAAATCAGTCCGAGGAGACCGATATGTCGATTCCCGCAGGGCGTCACTTTCTGCAGATTCCGGGGCCGAGCAATGTTCCCGATCGGGTGCTGCGCGCGATGGACATGCCGACCATGGATCACCGTGGACCCGAGTTCGCGCAGCTTACCCATGAAGTTTTAAACGGTTTGAAACAGGTATTCAAAACCTCGGCAGACGTTATCATATTTCCTGCCTCGGGAACCGGCGCCTGGGAGTCGGCGCTGGTCAACACGCTGTCGCCGGGCGACAGGGTGTTGATGTTCGAAACCGGGCACTTCGCCACGCTGTGGCAGGGCATCGCGAAGGATCTTGGCCTGGAAGTCGATTTTGTACCAGGTGACTGGCGTCACGGGGTCGACCCGGACGCGGTTGCGGCAAAGTTGAGCGCAGACGAGAAGCACGAAATCAGGGCCGTGATGGTCGTGCACAACGAGACTTCCACCGGCGTCACCAGCCAGATTTCGAAAATCAGAGAGGCCATCGACAGCACCGGCCATCCGGCCCTGTTCATGGTCGACACGATCTCTTCGCTGGCTTCTATCGATTACCGCCACGACGAGTGGGGTGTCGATGTGACCGTGGGCGGGTCGCAGAAAGGGCTGATGCTGCCACCCGGTCTGAGCTTCAACGCGATCAGTGCGAAGGCGCTCCAAGCCAGCAAAACCGCGGCATTGCCATCGTCCTACTGGAACTGGCAAGCGATGATAAAGGCGAACGCGACGGGCTACTTCCCCTATACCCCGGCAACCAACCTGCTCTATGCGCTGCGCGAATCCCTCAAAATGCTGCTCGACGAACAGGGCCTCGACAAGGTGTTCGCACGCCACCAGCGACACGCCGAGGCGACCCGGCGCGCGGTACGCGCCTGGGGACTCGAAATCCTTTGCCTTAATCCCGAGGAATACAGTGGCTCGCTGACCGCAATCCTGCTACCCGATGGGCATGATGCCGACCGCTTGCGGCAGGTGATCCTGGAACGCTACAACATGTCACTCGGCACGGGCCTCGGCAAGGTTCAGGGCCGGGTGTTCCGCATCGGCCATCTCGGCGACTTCAATGACCTGATGCTGGCGGGCACCCTGTGCGGGGTCGAAATGGGGCTGAGTGTCGCGCAAATCCCGTTCAGCAAGGGCGGTGTCAATGCCGCGCTTGACTATCTGGCGGATAATCTCTAATTTAACTCGTTTACAGTCGATTCATTCAGCCGGTAGTTTCCGGCGATAATACCCGCAGGGTGGCGCAAGTTACATTCTGTTTAACGACACAATAAAAATACCAGAGAAGAGGAAACACATGAAAACGCTAAAAATTATCATTCCCGCTGCGATCCTGGGCCTGGTAACGGCGGCTGGGGTTTTGGCCGCTCCGCTCGAACTCACGTTCGGGCACGTCGGCGCACCCGGCTCGCTATTCGAGGCTTCCGCCAACGAATTCGCGAGGCGCGCCAATGCCAAACTGGGCGACCGGGCAACCGTCACGGCCTTCGGTTCGAGCCAGCTGGGCAAGGACAAGGAACTGATGCAAAAGCTGAAACTCGGCACGGTTGATTTCGCGCTGCCGTCCTCGGTAATGGCTTCGGTGGTGGATGAATTCGGTGTATTCGACATGCCTTACCTGGTCAAGGACCGGGCCCACATGGCGCGCATCGAGAAGGAGATCGTGTGGCCAACGCTGGAGCCGATTCTGGAAAAGAAAGGATACAAGATACTGGCGGTATGGGAGAACGGTTTCCGCAATATCACCAATAACAAGCGCCCCATCTACAAGCCCGAGGACTTGCAGGACCTTAAGCTGCGCACCCCGAAATCGGTCTGGCGCGTGAAGATGTTCAAGGCCTACGGCGCCAACCCGACACCGCTATCGTTTTCCGAGGTATTTGTCGCGCTGCAAACAGGCACCTTTGACGGCCAGGAAAATCCTTTGGCGCAGATTGCCAGCGGCAAGTTCCAGGAAGTCCAGAAGTACCTGTCGATGACCGGCCATGTCTACACGCCGGCTTATGTAACGGTCGGCATCGAGCACTGGAACAAGCTGCCTGCGGACGTGCGACAAATCCTGCAAGCCGCAGCACAGGAAACCCAGGCCTTTGTCTATGAAACCGCGGCCAAAATGGAAGTCGACCTGCTCGCCGAGCTCAAGCAGGGCGGGATCCAGGTCAACAACGCCGACAAGGATGCCTTCATCAAGGCGAGCAAGCCGATATATGAAGAATTCGGTAGCAGCGTACCTGGTGGCAAGGCGCTGATCGACAAGGCGCTGAGCCTTGCAAACTAGAGTTCCCGAAACCTGTCCCGCCTGCGCGGGGCAGGTTATGGCCAGGTAAGTTCAAGTTTCTGATTCGAAAGATGCTCGGGTGAATAAATTCGGCGCGGCGCGTTCCCTGTTCGAGCGCCTGCTGGAAGCAATCACGGTCTTGCTCATCATCAGCCTGGCCGTGGTCGTGGTGCTCGGCGTTATTTACCGCTGGGCCGGGGAGGCGCTTTCCTGGTATGACGAAATTGCCTCGGTGCAACTCGCCT
>JAOTUD010000519.1 GCA_029864065.1 Gammaproteobacteria bacterium
CAGGGTGTCGCTGAACCCTTCGATGGCATACTTGCTGGCGTTGTATGCGCCGCGCATCGGCATCGCGACGAATCCGAGGATCGAACTGTTTTGAATAATGCGACCGTAGCCCTGTGCGCGCATGACGGGAATGAGGCGATTGGTCAGCTCCATCCAGCCGAATACATTGGTTTCGAATTGTTGACGCATCGCCTCGCGGCTGAGATCTTCACAGGCGCCGGGCTGGCCATAGGCGCCGTTGTTAAACAGGGCATATAAACGCCCGCCTGTCTGTTCCAGTACCTGCTCGACGGCGGATTGGATACTCGCGGAATCCGCGTAATCGAGCACCAGGCACTCGATACCGGCCTGTTGCAAAGCCGCACGGTCGTCGGCATTGCGCACGCTGGCAAAGACGCGATAACCGCGCGCATGTAGTCCCTGGGCGACACACTCGCCGATACCGCTCGAACAGCCGGTGACGAGTACGCTTCGCTGTTCCGTGTCGTCAATCTGCGCCACGGTTCAGGACTCGTCGAGCGCGAACCGTTCGCGCAGAAAACGGGCGATGCCTTCCTCGTCGTGGTGCCCGATGACCGCCGTCGCGGCCGCTTTGATGGCAGCGTTGGCATTGGCCGGGGCGTAAGCCTCATCGGCAGCCTCGAACATACTGAGGTCGTTGTCGCTGTCGCCAAAACAGATGACGCGCTCCAAGCCCAGCAATTCCTTCAGCGTCTTGACGGCGCCGCCCTTGCTGGCGTCGCTGTGGTGCACGTCCAGCCAGTGCCACGCGGCGCCCTCCCGGGCGAGGCCGGAATACGCGACGAGGTGCGCTTCCTCCTCGACGCCGTGCACGACCGCCTGGATGGCATTGGCCGCCCCGATCGAATTGATGTGGGTGACGGCGGCATCTGCAGGCAACTCGTCGAGCGCGCGCATCCTGACGTGACCGTCGAGCCCGAGGACCCGAACCAGCTCGAGATCGGCCTTTGTTTGCAATACCGGGTGGTAAACCGTGCTGTTATCGTCTTCGTCCAGGGTGAAGACGAAAGGCGTTGCTCCCTGGCGGAGACAGGCCTGGACAACGTTCTCGAGTTCAGCCGCGGTGAGCGTCGTACTGCTCGAAAATTTCTGCTGCTGTGGGTGCCAGATCATCACGCCGTTCTTGTAAGCCTGCGGCAGGGGGAAGCAATGGCCTTCCAGGATTGCCCGCGCCCCGTGCAGCGTGCGGCCCGTCGCGACGGTGTAGGCAATCTCGCGCTGCGACAACAGTTTCAGCGTCTCGCTGGTGTAATCCGAGATCGTCGCTTGCCGGTTGAGCAGCGTTCCGTCCAGGTCGAAAACAATGAGTTCCATCGATAACAGGCCGTGGTGAATATTGGGCGTTAGTTTCGCCGCTCGGCCGGGTCGATGCAAATCCGGAGATCGGGGAATTCAGGAGACAGCAAACAATGAAACTTCCCTAACGCCGTCATTCCCGCGCAGGTGTGTTATGGGGTCAGGTCTTCGATTTAGAAATCCTCGATTCCGGATATCGTAAAGCAAAGACCTGACCCCTTAATTTTAAACAGGTGTATTGCCCCGTTTTTGCTAGCTTTACGGCTGGTTTTTCCCCGGATCGTAAAAAGGTTTCGGCACGATGCGAGCGCTGCCGCTTCCGCCTGGCATGCCGGTGAAATCCAGGGACAGTATACCTGATTCAATTTTCTCGTCGGCGACCAGGTAAACTGCTCCTGGTTTCTGGTGCAGAATGGCGGGTAGCCGGGTGGCCACCATTAAACAGTTATACTGTCCCCGGAATTTCAGATGACCAGCCCCTTATCACTGCTCCAGGATGGATTCGTCCTCGAGCTCGAACTCGAACGCGGCCGAGATCAACGCGCGCGTGTAAGGGTCCTCGGGCGCGCCGAATACCCGGTCGGCTTCCCCCTGTTCGACCACGACACCGTTGCGCAGCACGATAAGCTGGTCGGACAGCGCGCGCACGATCTTGAGATCGTGGCTGATGAACAGGTACGCCAGCTCGTGCTCGGCCTGCAGTTTCAGCAGCAAATCGACGATCTGCACCTGCACCGAACGATCCAGCGCCGAGGTGGGCTCGTCGAGCAGCACCAGGCGCGGTTTCATGATCATCGCGCGCGCTATCGCGATGCGCTGGCGCTGGCCGCCGGAAAATTCGTGCGGGTAGCGGAAGCGGCTGGCCGGGTCGATGCCGACCTCGTCAAGCGCGTCGATCACCATTTGCGCGCGCGTCTCCTCGTCACCGATCTCGTGCGCGACCAGCCCTTCCTCGACGATCTGGTGGATCGACAGCCGCGGGCTCAGCGAGCCGTACGGGTCCTGGAACACGACCTGCATCTGCCGGCGAATTGGCTTTAAGTCCTCGCCGCGCAGGTTCTGGATCTCGGTGCCGCCGAAGTCGATGCGCCCCTGCGCCCGCTCCAACCGCAGCAGCCCGAGCGCGAGCGTGGTCTTGCCCGAGCCGCTCTCCCCGACCACGCCGACGGTCTCGCCGGCGCGCAGGCTGAAGCTGATGTCGTCGGCGGCCTTGATGTGATCCACGGTGCGGCGCAGGATGCCCTTGCGCACCGGGAACCAGACGCGGATGTGCTCGGCCTCGAGCACGGTCGGGTTCCCTGTCAGATCGACCCGAGGCTTTTGCGCCGGCTCGGCCGAGAGCAGATCGATGGTATAGGCCTCGCGCGGGCTGGCGTAGACCGTTCGCGTCGGTCCCTGCTCGACGATGCGCCCCTGCTGCATCACGTAGACGCGGTCGCTGACCTTCTCGACGATGCCGAGGTCGTGCGTGATCAACAGCACCGCCATGTGCATTTCGTTTTGCAATTCCTCGAGCAGCTTCAGAATCTGCGCCTGCGTGGTGACGTCGACCGCGGTGGTGGGCTCGTCGGCGATCAG
>JAOTUD010000520.1 GCA_029864065.1 Gammaproteobacteria bacterium
TTGAGCGCAGTTGCATGATCAGCCCGGCAGCATGCCAGGTCGTACCTGAGGTGAGTTGGTTTCGTTCCAGCAACACGGTATCCGTGGAGCCGAGTTTGGCGAGATGATAGGCCACGCTGGCACCGGAGATGCCACCGCCGACGATGACCACCTGTGCCTGGGTGGGTAGCGTCCGGGTCATTTCTATTTCTCCAGCTTAACCCTCGGTCACATTTCGGCAGCGATCAACGCCAGGAAATCACCGCTTTCGACCAGCGCCTTGTGGGTACGCCCGATAAGGGATCCAGCACGTGCTGCCCGATAAACCACGGGTGGGCGCTCAGGTTTCTCCGGGAAATGGACTTGGCCGATGGCGTCATCGATATTGATAGACGAGTTCAGATCGACCAGCGCCTCGTAAATACCGTCATCGTCACTGATAACATAGCAATCGGAATCCGGCATGTGCATCAACCGGGTCGCTGGCAATCCGCGCTCTTCCAGGCTTCGGGGCTGTTCCGAGATAATCTCAAAATGGGCGAGCAGGTTTCTAATCCCGGTTTCGGCGATCGACACGGTACCTGTAGTGGTCGTGCCGCCGCCACCCAGTTCGCAGCCGATAAAAATCTTACCCATGTCCTCGACTGCCGTGTCGATCATGCCTTCCGCGTCGAGCTCAACGAGCTCCAGGCTGACCGGTGCCGCAAACGCCAGAACCGCTTTCTTCGCCTTTTCCATGACAGCGGCATCGGGTATCCGGTGATAACAGGCGAACGGGGAAAACATCATCGTCTTACCACCGGAATGGATATCCAGAACGGCGTCGGCCAGTGGCAGGATTTTCTGATGCACGAAATGGGCGATCATCGAGGAAACTGTGCCATCGCGCTTTCCCGGGAAGGCGCGGTTCATGTTGACGCCGTCGATGGGAGACACCCGGCAACCGGCGAGAACTGCCGGGTAGTTCAGGGCTGGAATGATGATCACCTGGCCGTTGATGTCCTTGGCATCGAGAGCCCTCGACAACTTCATCAACGCAATCGGTCCCTCGTACTCGTCACCGTGATTGCCGCCGGTGAGAACCATTGTCGGACCGTTCCCGTTACGGATCGAAACAATCGGCAGATGCACCGCGCCCCAGCCAGAGTCATTGCGGGAATGTGGGACACTCAAATGCCCGTGTTGCTTTCCGTCAGCCGAAAAATCAACCGTGGAACTTACTTTCGGTTCTGTCTGTGTCATGTTGTCAGTCCCCTGTCAAAACATCGCCAGTCTGCCTCCTCACCAGATTCGACGAGGCTGCAGGTAAGATACACACCAGAAAAACTGGGAAACCGGAAAAAATCTCACCCCCGTAACAGTGGCCAGAATGATATCGATGATCCGCGGCCCCGGTTCCTTAGCGACGAAAAACCGGCGATAATCATCCAGCATGCATATATCAACCGTGGCGCCTTCACTGTAACTCTCAAACAATGATGAGATCACGGGTCGTCTCGGTAAGACGTTCACATCCGGTTTCGGTAATGAGCACATTGTCTATCAGGCGCACTCCGAGTCCTTCTTCCAGCCCGAACACGGGCGGTTCGACCGCGATAACCATACCCGCTTCGAGCGTGTAATCGCATCCGGCATCCATGATTAACGGCTCTATCCATGAGGGTGGAAAAGCCGCGCCGACCGCATAACCCGTCATGTGCAACCGGTAGGCATCGAGGCCCGCGTCGGCAATAACCTTTTTGGCGAATTCGTGTGGCACGGCGGCCGGCACACCGGCGCGCATTTCCGCGATGCAAGCGTCGCCGGCATCGCGTACGGTCTGGTAAACATCCCGCATCCGCCGGGTCGGTTCACCCAGGCACAGCTGCCGCCCGATGGTTACGCAATATCGGCGGTAGTGCGCGCCGAACTGAATGTGCATGAAATCACCCGGTTCAAGCCTGCGGTCAGACGGTTCGCCGTGGGCGAAGGCTGAACGCGGGCCGGTCAGAAAATTCATTGGGCTGGCCTGTATGTCGCTACCGGCAGCTAGCAGGGTATGGTGAATGTCCGCCGAGATCGCGCGTTCGGTTTTGCCTGCTTCGACCTGCGAGATACAGGTTTCCATACCCCGGTCGAGGATTGCCCCTGCCTTGCGCACGTATTCGATTTCGGCGGGCGACTTGACCAGCTTGATATTGCCGATTAAATCGGTGGCATCCATTACCAGGTCATCCCCCAGCAGGTCGACCAGCTGGTTGTGATGATGTGGATGCAGGTAGTAATTGGGCACCTCTAATCCGGTTCTTAAACCCCGGTAACCTTTTGCCCGCAGAATTTCCTCGAACACCTCGATTGGATCTTCGGGTTCGCGCCCACCCCAGCCGCGAACCTCGTCTGCGAGCGAATCGGCGACGAGCATGGGCAGCTCGGGAAGTCGACTCTGGATCATCAATGGGCCGGGTTCCAACGGGAAAAACAGAACCTGGAATTCCTGGTATCCCTTGGCCGTAGCGCCGATCAAATAGTTGATATGTACCGGGGCAATGACCAGCAGTAATTCGATGCCGGCTTGTTCCATCGCCTCTCGCACCTTTTGTTGCCGGCTTTCAAATTCCGCTGTTGTGAAGTAATTTTTTGACATGGTTCTAGCCTAATACCGAAAACGTGCTGTCCTGGTTGATTTCCCGCAGCCGTGAAAACGTACCGAGGCTGATCTTTCGATTAACATTTTCGAGCTGATACTGCAGGGGCTGCTTGTCGTGATCACCGCCGGACTCGCAGTACTCGATCAGCTCCGCCATCGCCTTTCCAGCGACCGGCGCATTCTTGAACTGGTTGCCACTAGTACCACAGGCGAGGTAGAAACCATCCACGCAGGAGCGATCATAAATCGGGATCCAGTCTTCGGTGACATCGTAGAGGTCGACA
>JAOTUD010000521.1 GCA_029864065.1 Gammaproteobacteria bacterium
CTGACCCCGCCCTACCCCGTACCGATCGATTACGTACCGGGTGGGTTGACGAAAATGGGCATCGAGGTTCTCGGTGGTGCCTCCGGCTTCTCCAAGACCGAGCCCTGCACCGGTCTCGCGCTGTGCTACAACGGCGACTACCTGTTGATCGATTCGATCCCGTTTCTGGACAAGCACCTGTTCGCGCGCGGGATTTCCAAGAACCAGGTTTCGGCGGTATTCCTGACGCACCTGCACGACGACCACTGCTCGATGTTTCCGTTGATGGAAATGCCGCACTGCGTCGAGGTGATTACGACGCCGGAAATTTTCAACATGGCGATGGAAAAGCTGAGCTGCAGCCTCGGCTGGAAGCTCGAAACGGTTGCCGAGCACTTTCAGTTGCTCAAGGTGAACCCCGGCGACACGATCAACTACTACGGGCTCAATATCAAGGTGCACAACACGGTGCATAGCATACCAACCATCGGCGCGACCTTTTCCACCATCCACAAAGGGCAGTTTCGCGATGTCTGCATCGTCGGCGACAACCAGAACATGGCCGCGGTGCGCAAGATGGGAGAAACCGGCATCGTCCGCCCCGCTACGATCGAAAATCTCGAACGTCTCTACAAGCAGAATTTTCACCTGCTGATCGCCGACGGCGGCGCCGGCGAGATCCACGGCGACCCTACCGATGCGCTGGATTCAGAGGCGGAACGGGTCGTCTTCGTGCACGTCGAGGAAGTCCCGGAGGCGCTGCAAACGACTTTCTCGCTGGCGAGTTCGGGCAAGCGCTACACCCTGATCGAGGGTGACAGCATGATTTACACATCGCAGATCAATCACTACCTGACGCTATGGCTGGGGCAACCATTCCCGAACCGCTGGATGCGCAACCTGCTCGCGGAACAGGAAATCTACCGCTACAACACCGAGGATGTCATCATCGTGCAGGAAGCGGTCACGCACGGCTCGGTGTACCTGATCCTGACGGGCTATTGCGAAGTCGTGCGCGTCGAGGAAGGCACGCGCGAGACCGTGGCAATGCTGCAGGCCGGAGATGTCATCGGCGAGATGGCGGTGTTGACCGGCTCCGGCATCCGCAACGCCAGCGTGGTCGCAAAGACGCCGGTGACGGTTTGCGTGTTCGCCGAGGAAACCTTTCGCAATTTCATTCGCTTCAGCGGCTTGCAGGAAAAACTCGAGGACCGCTGGCTATTGCGCCCGGTCATCAAGCTGTTACCCCAGTTCGCCGAGCTGGCCTCCACCGTAACCGACAAGATATCCAGTATTGCCGAGTGGAAGGTGGTCGAGGGCGGTAACACCATGTGGCTCGAAGAAGCGCATCTTTATATTTTCGTCGAGGGCTTCGGCTCGATCATCCATGACGACGGTAGCGAAGAAAAAATCGTCAACGGCGAAGAACTTGGCTGGCGCGCCTATACCGACAGCCGTGTCGTCGAAATGAGCGCAACCACCGATTGCGGCCTGATATCGATTGAAGCCGTAGCCTACCAGAAACTGCTTAAATCAACCCCCCAGCTCAATTACCAAACACGCAAACGGCTGACGCTCGAAGGCGACGAAAAGGTTGACTGGCTGCTCGGAGAAGTGGCTATTTACTAAAGCTCGCGCTAGCATTAGGTGTCGCCCAGGCAGTTCAAAAAATAGTCAAAGTATCCATCACGCGCTCAAGGGCAACGGAGATACCGAAATGAAAACTCGTTCTCTTCTGACAGCCTGCCTGGTGATGATCTGCATGCTGGCGCCTGCGACCGCGCAGGCGAGAGAGCTGAAGATTGCCTATAACGCCGGTCCGGCCACGCTGGATATCCACGAGCAGCGCACGGACGGCGTATTACAGTTGTCGCACATGTCGTTCGACCCCCTGCTTCGATGGACTCGGGAATTCGCTTTCGAGCCGCGGCTGGCGGCCGGTTACGAACGATTGAACCCGACCACCGTGCGTTTCAGGCTGCGCAAAGGCGTCAGGTTTCACAGCGGCAACACGATGACAGCGGTGGACGTCAAGTGGACTTTTGACCGGCTCAGGGCGAGCCCCGATTACGAAGCTATATTCGCCGATTTCAGCGAACTCAAGATCATCGACGACTACACCATCGACCTGGTGACGAAAGGCCCCGACCCTCTACTGCTGCACGCCGCGACCTATATTTTTCCGATGGACAGCAAGTTCTATAGCGGCATCGACGACAAGGGCCACGACAAGAGCGCAATCGTCAAGAACGGTGACTCGTTCGCGTCGAGCCACCTTTCCGGCACCGGCCCGTACCGGGTCACTGCGGGCGAGCCGGGCGCCCGCATCGTCTTCGACCGATTTGCCGACTACTGGGACAAGCGCTCTCCAGGTAACGTCGCGCGCATTGATTTCACGCCGATCGCGGACGACCAGGCCCGCGTCGCCGCTCTGCTCGCCGGCGACGTCGATTTCATCGCGCCAGTTTTGCCCCGCGACTTCGGCCAGGTTCGCGCCGCGGACAAGGTCGAGCTAATCACCTTGCCCGGCACGCGCATCATCGGCTTCCAGTTGAACCAGCAGCGACGACCGGAGTTTCGCGATCAACGCGTGCGACTGGCGATGGTGCTCGCGGTCAACAACGAGGACATCGTGCGCAACACGATGCAAGGTTTCGCCACCACCGCGGCGCAATTCAGCCCCAGGGGTTACCTCGGCCACAACCCGAAACTGAAGCCACGCTACGATCTCGCGCTGGCGCGCAAATTGATGAAGGACGCGGGTCACGAAAACGGCTTCCGCGTGACCATGATGGCGTCCAGCGACCGCTATATCAACGACGGCAAGATCGCGCAGGCGGTCGCCTCGATGCTGTCCAGGATCAATATCCGGGTTGACCTGCAAACCCTGCCCGAGACACAGTACTCGC
>JAOTUD010000522.1 GCA_029864065.1 Gammaproteobacteria bacterium
TCGTCACCGCCAAGCTGCTCGCCGAGAAGAACAATCCGCAGGCCGATGTGATCTGGGGGCTGGCCGCGACCTCGCTGCTGCTGCTGAAAAGCGAAGGCATGCTGGAGCCCTACAAGCCCAGGGGCGTCGAGAAGCTGGACAAGAAGTTCGTCGACAAGGGCGCCGTGCCCACCTGGGTCGGCATGGACGCGTGGGTTGCCTCGGTCTGCTATAACACCGTCGAAGCAGCCAAGTATAACCTGGTACCGCCACAAACCTGGCGCGACCTGGCCAAGCCCATGTACAAGGGCCATTTAATCATGCCGAATCCGAACTCCTCCGGAACCGGTTTCCTCGACGTGTCGAGCTGGCTGCAAATGTTCGGCAAGGAACAGGGTGGCTGGGATTTCATGGATCAGCTGCACAATAACATCGCGCGTTATACGCATTCAGGCTCCAAACCCTGCAAGCTCGCGGCCGCCGGTGAAATTCCGATCGGCATTTCGTTCGCATTCCGCGGCGCCAAGTCCAAGGCCCAGGGCGCGCCGATCGAAATCATCGTCCCCGCCGAGGGCGTAGGCTGGGATATGGAAGCCACCGCGATCGTTGCCGGCACCAGCAAGCTCGAGGCTGCCAAGACCCTGGTCGACTGGTCGATTACGCGCACGGCCAACGAAATGTATAACACCGGATATGCCGTGGTGGCGATGCCCGGGGTCGCCAAACCGGTGGAGTACTTTCCGACCAACCTGCTGGAAAAAATGATCGACAACGATTTCGAATGGGCCGCCAACAATCGCAAGGCCATACTGGCCGAGTGGATCAAGCGTTACGATTCGAAATCCGAGGCCAAATAGACCGGTTCGATTGCCAGGATACGGCCTGACCTCCGGGTCAGGCCGCATAGTGAAACAGCAGTTTTGCGCCTGGCCTGATCAGGCAAGCGACGCGTCATGACGAAACCAGGCTCGGCCAGCACCGAAACCCGTCCGATTTATCTCGAAATAGACCGGCTGAGTAAGAAATTTGGGGGCTTCGTCGCGCTGAACGAAGTATCGCTCGATGTCTACGAGGGCGAATTCGTCTGTTTCCTCGGCCCCTCGGGTTGCGGTAAAACCACTTTCCTGCGCGCCATCGCCGGTCTCGATATCCAGACCTCCGGCAGCGTGCGCCAGGGCGGCAAGGATATTTCCGCGCTGCCCCCTGCCGAGCGCGATTTTGGCATCGTGTTTCAATCCTACGCGCTGTTTCCCAACCTGACCGCCGAGAAAAATGTCGCTTTCGGGCTGGAAAACCAGAAACTCGCCCGCAGTGCGATCGCGGCCCGCGTCAGCAAGTTGCTGGACCTGGTCGGGCTGCCCGAGCAGGGGCCCAAGTACCCGGCGCAGCTGTCAGGCGGCCAGCAGCAGCGTATCGCGCTGGCACGGGCGCTGGCGACTTCTCCCGGGCTGTTATTGCTCGACGAACCGCTGTCGGCGCTGGACGCCAAGGTGCGCGCCCGCCTGCGGCGCGAAATGAAGGCCCTGCAGCGGCGTCTCGGCGTAACCACGATCATGGTAACGCACGATCAGGAGGAGGCGCTGACCATGGCCGATCGTATCGTCGTCATGAACCAGGGCGTCATCGAGCAGGTCGGCACCCCGACCGAGATCTACCGCGAACCCGATACGCTGTTCGTGGCGGACTTTATCGGCGCGATGAACCAGGTGCCGGCGCGCAGCAGCGGCGACAGCGGGATCGTCATCGGCAGTCTGGAGCTCGATTCGCGCCGCCACGGCTTCGGCGCCGATCGCGAGCTCGTCGCCGCGATCCGGCCGGAAGACATCATTCCGCATGAGGCCGAAGACGCAGCTGCGGCGGCCGGGGCCGGCTGCAACCGGCTCGAAGCCGAGGTCGAAGACATGGAATTCCTCGGCTCCTTCTGGCGCGTCACCCTGAAAAATTCGGAACTGGGTGACTCCACCCTGATCGCCGACCTGTCGATCAACGCGCTGCGCCGCACCGCACTCGAAGTCGGTTCGGTGATCAGCGTGGAATTACCTGCCGATCGGCTCTGGGTTTTTCCGCCCGACGCCAGCCTGTAGCCATGTCCGAGGTCGTCCTATCCGAACCTGCGGCGGCGCCGCTGATCAAGCCGAAGACCAGCAGGGACGACCGCATCATGGTCGGCTTTATCCTGGTGATCTGCCTGTACCTGCTGGTCACGCTCGCGCTGCCGCTGTACGCGATGTTGTCCAAGTCGTTTTCGACCTTTACCTTCGACCTGACCAATTTCGAATTCCAGGTCGATAGCGGCGAGGGCTGGGGCGAGCCGGTCAGTGCCGCGACATTGAACGACCGGCTGCAGAAATTCGAGCCCGCGGACCTCGCCACCAGCTCGGATGGTCGACTCGCGGTGACCGAACTTTTCCCGGATTTCAGTTTTCGCAGCCCGACCCGCTACCGTATCCGGCAGCTGCGTGGCGAGGCCGCCTTTCTGTTCGGCTCCGAGCGCATCGCCGATAGCGAATGGCACGAATACGGCTCCAATGATTTCAGGCGCATCGTGTTGCGTCCGTCGGTCGCCACCGGGCTCGAGAACTATCGCAGCTATTTTTCGACGCCGGCGCTGTCCCGTTCGATCGGAAACTCGCTCTGGATTGCAACCATCAGCACGCTGATCACCGTCAGCCTGGCATTCGGATTCGCCTACGCCCTCAGTCGCAGCACGATGCGTTTCAAGGCTATCTTCAGGCTGACGGCGATGATTCCAATCCTGGTGCCTTCACTGCTGCCGGGCATCGCGCTGGTCTACCTGTTCGGCAACCAGGGCATGATCAAGGGCCTGTTGCTGGGCGAATCGATATACGGCCCCATCGGCATCGTCATCGGTTCGGTGTTTTTCACTTTTCCGCATGCGCTGATCAT
>JAOTUD010000523.1 GCA_029864065.1 Gammaproteobacteria bacterium
GAACTGTGTCATCCATCCGATCAGGATCCCGGTGATGGTCGCGGCAATCCACAGCGTCCCCAGCTGTCGCAGGTAATACCTGAACAGGTTTCCCTGCGATATGCCGAAGGCACGCAGCATCGCGACCTTCGGCGCCTCCTGCTGCGCGGTGTAGCGCGCCGTAATCGCGATCGCGGCCATCGCGATCACCAGGGTCAACACGATCGCGAGCGCGAAGAACTTGCGCGTGCGTTCCAGCGCCTGGCGCATTTCCGGGCGCGCGTTTTCAAGGTCCTGGATTTCTTCGCCAGGCCGCATGTTGATCGTCAGCCAGATCTTGAAACGCCTGATATCGGCCGGCTCGCCGGCGAACATCATGCGGTAGCTGACCCGGCTGCCCGGCACCACCAGCCCGGTCGCGGCGAGGTCGTCGAAATTCATCAGCACGCGCGGCGCGAGATTGAATATCGCGCCCCCGCGATCGGGCTCGTAGGTCACGAGCCAGCTGGCGTCGAAGTCTTTTTCACCGAGCGTGACGCTATCGCCGACCAGCCGGGCGAGCTTGGTGTCGACCCAGACCTCTCCACGCGCCGGAATCTCGGTGGTTACCGCGCGATCTCCGGTTACCTCGCCAGAGCGCTCCAGGCGACCGCGCAACGGGTAGGCCCCGTCGACGGCTTTCAGCTCGACCAGGACGGGGTCGTCGTCGATAAAGATCGCGCTGCGCAGGCTGGCGCTGCGGCTGGTTTGCAGGCCGTATTGCTCGGCAGTTGCGCGGTATTGGTCGGCGAATTCGGCATTCGACAGGACGATCATGTCCGCCGCCAGCAATTCGCTGGCCTGGCGATCGAGCAGCAAGCCGATGCGGTCGGTAATCGACTGGCTCGAGGTCACGATGCCGACGGTAATAACCGTGGCGATGAACATCAGCCAGTAGGAATGAATGGTTGCGCGCTTGACTTTCATGGTTACCCTTCCGTCAGCAGCTCGCCCGATTCGATCAGGATCTGGCGATCGCCGCGTTCCAGTAATTCGCTCTCGTGCGTCACCAGAACCAGGGTTGTCCCCGACTGGTCGCGCAGATGAAACATCAGGTCCGCGATCTGGCGGCCGGTGGCGGCGTCGAGATTACCGGTTGGTTCGTCGGCAAACAATACCTTTGGCCTGACCGCGAAGGCGCGCGCAAGCGCGACCCGTTGCTGTTCTCCACCGGACAGGTGCTCGACCAGGGTCGTGGTTTTGGCCGCCAGCCCGACCTGCTGCAGGCTGCTCAGGGCAAGCTCCGGCGCGTCGGCGACCCCGGCCAGCTCCAGCGGCAGCATGACGTTCTGTATCGCGTTCGCTCCCTGCACCAGGTGGAACGACTGGAACACGAAACCGACGCGACCGGCGCGGATCGACGAGCGCCGCTCCTCGCTAGTGCCGCTCAGGTTTTCGCCGAACAGGAATACGTCCCCGGTGCTGGCCTGGTCCAGGCCGGCCATCAGTCCCAGCAGCGTGGTCTTGCCCGACCCCGAGGCTCCCTTGATCACGACCGCTTCGCGGTACTTAACATCCAGGGTTATATTCTTTACGATGTCAAGCCTGCCAGTCGGCGTATCAACGGATTTACCAACCTGGTTTAACGCGATGCATAGATTATCTTCAGCCATGTTCCTGCTTGTAATGATAGGCTTTCACACCTGTGGATTTGCGAATAACGCCGCGATCAATATCTTGATCCTGGGCGACAGTTTGAGCGCCGCCCACAATATCCCGGTCGATAAGGGCTGGCCCCGGTTGTTCAGCGACAATATAAGGTCAAGTTTTCCGCAAACAAGCGTTGTCAACGCAAGCATCAGCGGCGAAACCACCTATGGCGGGCTGCAGCGACTACCGCAGTTGCTCGACGAGCATCGACCCAGCCACCTGATCATCGAGCTGGGCGGTAACGATGGGCTCAGGGGCCTGGGCTTCGACCAGAGTACCGATAACATAAGGCAAATGGTGCGACTCGCCAGGGCGCGGGGCATTACGGTACTGCTGATCGGGGTACGCATGCCGCCAAACTTCGGCGTCGCCTATAATGCACGGTTTCAGCGCATTTTCGAGGATATCTCCGCGGAATTCTCGATACCCTACCTGCCCCGGTTTCTCGAAGGCGTCGCCGGCAGCGACCCCGCGCTGATGCAACCCGATGGAATTCATCCGACCGCTATCGCGCAGCCGATGCTGGCGCAAAAGGTCGAGCAGCGGATGCTCGAGATTCTCAACCGCTGAGCAACGCCTCGAGTTCGTGTAAATCTGCGACCTGGTGCGGGGGCTCGGGTAAATGCTCGGGCCACGCAATCCGTTCGCGGTTGATCCAGACCGCGTGGTAACCGGCTTCGATCGAGCCGACGACATCGTAGGCGGGATGATCACCGACATAAACGATTTCTGCCGGGGACGCATCGAAGCGTTCGGCCAGGTGCTCGTAAATCAGCGGATCGGGCTTGGCGACCCTTAACTCCGAGGCGCTGACCGAATGCTCGATCAGGTGGCCCAGCCCGACGTGCTCGACGCTGGCGTTGCCGTTGCTGATGGCGCCGAGTCGAAATTTCTGACTGAGTCTCTGCAGACAGGGCATCACGTCCTGGTAAAACTCGACCTGTTGCCGCGCTTCGAAAAACACATCGAAACCGTTGCTTGCGACCTGCTGGCCGTCGTAATCGTGCAGCTCTCCGATATGCTGCAGGAAGTCTCGCCGCATCGCGGTCATGTCGATCGCGTAACTCTGATCGCGGGCGCTGAATTCACGACGCAGCTCGATCATCTGCAGCGGATCGTAATTTTCGGTGATCCGCGGATAATGTCGCTGCAGCCACTGGTACAGCGTTTCCTCGGCGCGATGAATCGTCGGCATGCAGGGCCAAAGGGTATCATCG
>JAOTUD010000524.1 GCA_029864065.1 Gammaproteobacteria bacterium
TTGACCGACATCATCCCCGCGCCGAACCCGAGCCCTCCGGCGGCCTTCAGAAAATCACGGCGCTGTTTTTTTATTTCGCGCTCCTGCAGCAACCGTTTCCTGAGTTCCCGATCCTGCTCGAGTAATTCCTGCACCGGAATTCCGCTCGCATCCGAGCGTTTCCTGGCCTCGTGAATTCTGCGTAAGAGCGACGTGATCGCCGAATAATTCATTCGCTTCATGACATGTTCCCCCTCGTGGTGTCTGGCGCATCCCGGTTACTGCGGAAGCGGGGAAATTGCTGGCGCTTCGGTCGAGATGAGGTTTGGATATGATTTGATTTGCGTGGGAATTCCCCCGAATTCCCTCCTATACTTATAGCCGTGAAACCTGATAAATCAATGCATTGACGGCAAAAGCGCAAAAACAATCCGGCACGCCTTCGATTGAGCAGGAATTGCGCGATGAAATCGCCGACCTGCGCAAGCAACTCGCTGAAGCACAGGCGCTGATCGGGTTTCGCGAATATCGCCGCCAGGAATTGTCGAAGATGCTCAAACTCGGCATCTGGGAATGGGACGAAATCGGCAACAAGCCCATATCCTATTCCGACGAGGTGGCCGAAGTTCTCGGCATCGAGCCGCAGGAACTGCGTAGTACCTTCCGCAGCCACAAGGATTTCGAACGCCTGGTGCATCTCGATGACAGGGAACACTACCGGGAGCATCTCTATGCGGAGTCGATCCTGAAGCCCGGACTCTGCCACGTGTTCGACTATCGCATTGTTGACAAGAATGGCGAGTCCCGGCAGCTGCGCGAATTCGAGCAGGGCGTTTTCGACGATTCCGGCGAGCTCGTCGGCAGTTTCGGTATGCTACAGGATATTACCGTATCCGAAAATGCGTTCGCGGCGCTCAAGGAAAGCGAGGCTCGCTACAGTTCGCTGTTCGACCAGATGCCGCTGGGCGTGCAGGAGGAAGACTACAGCACGATCAAGAAGGTGGTCGACAAGCTGAAATTCCAGGGCGTCGAAGACCTGCAGGAGTATTTTTTGAAAAACCCGCACGTGCTGCGTGAAATGGTCGGCCAGACGCGTATCACCAATGTCAACGAGGCATTGATCAGGCTGCACGAGGCTGAATCCAGGGATGAGTTTCTCGCGGTCGAAGCCGATTTCGATGGCTGGTGGGACGCGCAGTGGGTCGATTACTACGCCGCCGAAATCGCCGCGCTCGCGAGCGACCGGAAATACTACGAGGCGGAAAGAGTCGATTCGCGCGTCGATGGCTCATATTTCGAAACCCGTTCGATGGTTACCCTGGTGCGCGGCTACGAGGATACCTGGGAACGCGTGATCACGATCCACGAAGATATCACCGAGCGCAAGCAGGCCGAAACCGCGCTGATCGAGGCCAAGAACCAGGCCGAGCAGGCTAACCAGGCCAAGTCCGACTTTCTTTCCAGCATGAGCCACGAACTGCGCACGCCGCTGAACGCGATTCTCGGCTTTTCGCAACTATTCGCCTACGACCGCGACCTCAGCGAGCAACACCTGTCGAACGCGACCGAAATAAACCGCGCGGGCCGGCACCTGATGTCGCTAATCGACCAGATCCTGGATTTGTCGCGCATCGAGGCCGGCGAGACCGAGGTATCGCTGGAACCGGTATCGCTCAAGCAGGTGCTGATAGACAGCGTGCACTGGATCGCGCCGCTGGCGAGCAACCGGGAACTCGAGGTTGTCTTCGATCAGGATCAGTTCGACGGCTGGAATGTTTTCGCCGATAACATTCGCCTGAAGCAGGTTTTTCTGAACCTGCTGACCAACGCGGTCAAATACAACCAGGAAGGCGGCAGCATTTTTGTCAGGCTCGAGCCCGGGGAGGATGGCTTGCTGCGCGTCGGGGTACAGGATACCGGCGTAGGTATTTCGCCCGAAAAGCTCAAGGAGCTGTTCCAGCCCTTCAACCGCCTGGGCGCCGAGTTCAGCACCGTCGAGGGTACCGGGATTGGCCTCGTGATCACGCGCCAGCTGCTGGACCTGATGAACGGTGAACTCGATATCGATAGCAAACCGGGTGCCGGCAGCACCTTCTGGGTGACGCTGCAGGTATCGGGATCAGTTGCGTCCGCCTGCGATCTGCCGCTCAACGATCCGACGATAACGAATGTATCTCAGCCAAGGGATGAAAGGGCGCGTATCCTCGTCGCCGAGGACAATCTCATCAACCAGGAACTGATGGCAGCGCAACTCGATTTGCTCGGGTATCGCGCCGATTACGTGGAAAATGGTGCGCAGGCGCTCGAACGCTGGCAGCAGAACGATTACGAGCTGCTGTTGACGGACATTCGCATGCCGGAGATGAGCGGCTACCAGCTGGTGCGTGAAATCCGGCAACTGGAGCGGGGCAGCGAGCGGCGCACTCCGGTGATCGCGATTACCGCAAACGCGCTGGATGCCGATGTCGAAAAGTGCTACCAGGCCGGTGTCGACGACGTGATCCCGAAACCGGTAGAGCTGGAGGACTTACGGGGCGCGCTGATGAAATGGACGTCGGCTAACGATCCAACCGATATTACGGATAAGACTCCCGTGGATTTGGAACTGGGGGAGCAGGGCGGCGTCGACCTGGACGTACTGGCACAGTCGACCGGCGATAAGCCCGAGTTACACCGAAAGTTGCTGGGCGCCTACCATGAGGCCCTGAGCGGCGAGGCCGATAATATCCAGCAGGCTTTCGCGTGGAAAAATAACGAGCAGGTCGCCGAGTATGCACACAAGCTGAAGTCGTCGTCGCGCAGCCTCGGCGTCATGGCCATGGCGACGATTTGCCAGCAGCTCGAGTCGGCGGCAAACGACGCCGACTGGGAGCGGATCGAATCGCTGATGCCCT
>JAOTUD010000525.1 GCA_029864065.1 Gammaproteobacteria bacterium
CGATCAGTTCATGCGCGTTATCCTGCAGCAACTGGCTCAGGTGGGTCGCGATGACGGTGGACGCATCCACCACGGTATAGCCCAGGGTTTGCGCGTGATCGCGCTGCGACGGGTCGATCCAGAAGGCCTCCAGCCCGAAAGCGGGATCCCTGGTCGGGGTGCCGTTAAGCTCGCCGTATACGGTGCCCGGGTTGATCGCCAGGTCGCGGCCCGGCTGCACCTCGGCTTCGCCCATGGGTACGCCCAGCAGGCTCAGGCGATAGCTGTTCGGCGACAGGTCCAGGTTATCGCGGATATGCACCGGCTGGATCAGAAATCCGAGTTCCTGCGAAAGTTTCTTGCGCACGCCCTTGATGCGGGTCATCAGTTCGCCACCCTGGCGCGCATCGACCAGGGGTATCAGGCCATAGCCGACCTCGAGCCCGATAATATCCACCGTCTGCACGTCGTCCCAGCTCAATTCGCGCTGCTCGGGACGCGGTTCGATTTCTTCCGCTTCGACTTCGACCAGCTCGCCGCGCCGCTGGCGCCGGTGAATTGCGTAGGCCAGCCCGCCACCCATCGCGGCGATGGTCAAAAATGCGACGTTCGGCATCCCGGGAATCATCCCCAGCAGCATGATGATGGTCGCGGCAACCACCAGCGCGCGCGGATTGTCGAACATCTGGCTGAAAACCTGGCTCGACATGGCCTCGGAGTTGGAGACGCGGGTCACGATGATCGCGGTCGCGGTCGACAGCACCAGCGACGGAATCTGCGCTACCAGCCCGTCGCCGATCGTCAGCAGGGTATAGTTTCGTATCGCGACCCCGACCTCGAGGTCATGCTGAAACACGCCGATCGCGAGCCCGCCGATGATATTGATGAACAGGATCAGAATACCGGCGATGGCATCGCCGCGCACGAACTTGCTGGCGCCGTCCATCGATCCGTAAAAATCGGCTTCCTGGGATATTTCGCCACGACGCAGGCGCGCCTCGTCCTGGGTGCACAGGCCGGCGTTCAGATCGGCGTCGATCGCCATTTGCTTGCCGGGCATCGCGTCGAGGGTAAAGCGCGCGCTGACTTCGGATACGCGCCCGGCGCCCTTGGTAACCACGACAAAGTTAATGATGACGAGAATGGCGAACACCACCAGTCCCACCGCGTAGTTGCCGCCGATGACGAAATCTCCGAAGGCCTCGATCACCTTGCCTGCGGCCGAGGTGCCGGTGTGACCCTCGAGCAGCACCACGCGCGTAGACGCGATATTCAGCGCCAGGCGCAACAGGGTGGCAATCAGCAAAATGGTCGGGAACACGGTAAAATCGAGCGGCCGCAGCGCGTACACCGAAACCAGCAGCACCACCAGGCCGAAGGTGATATTAAAGGTGAACAGCAGGTCCAGCGCCATTGGCGGCAGCGGTACGACCACCATTGCCAGCATCATGATCACCACCAGCGGGGCGGCCAGGCCCTGGGGATTAATGCCCCTGAGCTGAGCGGCTATTGATTCTGCTGCCATCTATGCTTCCTCGTCCGTAGGCATGTGGGGATCGGGACGCTGCGGCACTTCGGTCCCCTGTTCGTGCGCGATGCGCAGTTGAAATACGAAGGCAAGCACCTGGGCAACCGCAAAATACAGATGCGATGGTATTTCGCGGTCGATCTTGCAGGTGGCGTAGAGCGCGCGCGCCAGCGGCGGCGCTTCAAAAATCTCGATACCGTGGAAGAGCGCGATTTCCCGGATCTTGAGCGCAATCAGGTCCTTGCCCATCGCCACCACCAGCGGCGCCGCCATGTTGTCGTGGTCGTATTTCAACGCCACCGCGTAATGCGTCGGGTTGGTAATGATGACGTCTGCCTCGGGCACCGCCTCCATCATTCGGCGTTGCGCCATTTCCTGCTGTAGCTGGCGCACTTTCGATTTGACCTCGGGCTTGCCCTCGGTGTCCTTTAGTTCATCGCGTACCTCCTGCAGCGTCATCTTCAGCTTTTGTGCGTGATCCCAGAGCTGGAACGGCACGTCGATGGCCGCGATCAAAATCAGGGTCGAAGACACCACCAGGAAGCTGAGCCCGATCAGCCAGGCCCCGTTTTGCATCGCCAGCATCAGCGGCTGGGTTCCGAGGCCGATAAAATCACCGGCCTTGCTCCACAGGAAAACCACGGCAACCACGGACACGACGATAAACTTGGCGAGCGACTTCACCAGTTCCATCAAACCCTTGGCCGAGAATATTCGCTTGAGGCCCGCCAGGGGATTGATGCGGTCGCCCTTGAACGCCAGGGCTTCGACGCTGAAAGACCAGCCGCCGATCGCGAGCGGCGTGAATATCGCGATCACCGTCATCAGCAACAGAAACGGGCCGATCGCGGTCATCGCCTCGACTATCGCGGCTTCGAACTTGTCGAACAGGGCCTGCGTCAAAAACACGTCGTTGCGCGACAGCGTGAAACCCTGCCGCATGAAAACCGTGATATGTCCGATCATGTAGGAACCCATGAACAGCAGGCCGAGGGAGCCGGACACCGTCACCGTCATGCTGTTGAGCTCCTTCGAGCGCGGCACCTGCCCCTTTTGTTTCGCGTCGCGAAGCTTTTTCGGGGTAGGTTGTTCGGTCTTTTCCTGACCGGAGTCGCTCTCGTTCGCCATATGCGCGGCTCCTCAGGGGGTCACTATGGACTGCGACAACTGCATCGCCTGCAGCATCATTTGATTGAAACGCGGCAGCAATCCGGGCATCACCAGTATCAGGACTATGAATCCCATGAACATCGTGACCGGGAAGCCGACCGAGAAAATATTCAACTGTGGCGCCGCGCGGGTCATGACGCCCATCGCCAGGGTAACGACCAGCATCGAGATCAGCGCCGGAATCGCCACCCAG
>JAOTUD010000526.1 GCA_029864065.1 Gammaproteobacteria bacterium
CGACGCTACGCTCATATTTGAAATGGATGAAACCATGAGCAGCGGCGTTCGCTTCGATTACTTCGTCGAAGACAGCGCGTTCATCCGGCTCGAGTTTGTTTCGGGCGGGCAGGCCGGCGGATACCTGACCTTTGCGCGACAGTACTAGCTACCGTTGACGTACTGGCGCTTGCGCTCGTTGTAGGCAAGGATAAGCTCGTCGATCTTGCCCTGGTCGTATTCCCGCAACCCGCTCAGCACCATTTTCTTTTGCCCTTTACCGACCGTTTCGCCGTTGCAGCGCAGGTTGAAATTAAGGGCGACGTCGCCGCGTTTACCGTAGAGTCGAAAGATGCTTTCGCTGAGCTCGAGTTCGACCGAGTCGATATCGAGCCTGTCCAGCGAAATACGCATGTGGTCGTATATCACGAGGGGTCGCTCGGTATTGATCATGACGTTGTTTTCTTTCATCAGCGGCACCAGCACGTGCGGGAAAGTATGCCCGGAAAACTCGACGTAGTTGTTCGTCAACGAATCGATCAAGACCTGGTTATGGCTTTGCGCGCCGTTGGAGGAGACGTCGAGATACTTCTTGTCATTCTCGTCGTAAATCGATATCTCGCGGGCGTTGACCTCCGGCAGTATCAGCGTGACGTCGTCGCCAACCATGCCCGAGAACGAAAACCCCATGGTTTGACGCAGACCGTAATGATGGATGATGACCGAGAACAGCAGGTCGCCCGGTACGCAAAACCGGGTCGAATCAACGTCGTGAATTGCGTTAAAATCGCCCGCGACCGACTTTGCGAAATCGCTGGCCTGCAGCCTCGTGAAGGAAAGTTTGGAATCTTCGAGGTTATAGTATTTTTCCAGATCCATGTTTTTCTCTGATTATCGTCCCGCGGCCCAGGATGGTATCTTAACCCATTTTCCAGAGGGGAAGTAATTTGTGAATGTCCTGGCGCCGAATATCGACGAGGCGGAATCCGCGAATGCTTAACTTTGCCGGACTCGCGCTGCGCCGCTCCGCAACCCTGTTGTTCGAAGCCGCCGATTTCAAGGTTTACAGCGGGCAGAAGCTGGGCATTACCGGCGCCAACGGCTGTGGCAAGTCGTCGCTGTTCGCACTGGTAAAGGGGGAACTGTCTGCCGACCAGGGGGAGTTCAGCATGCCGAAAGACTGGTCGCTGGCCTCGGTCGAACAGGAAGCCCGGTTGAGCGAGCGCGTGGCGCTCGACTATGTCATCGATGGCGATGAGGAATTGAGACGGGTCGAGGCAAGACTCGCCGCGGCGGAGCGCGATCACGTATCGATGCAGATCGCGGCCTGCCACGAGCGATTGCAGGAAATCGATGGTTACCAGGCAAACAGCCGCGCCGCGCGCTTGCTCGCCGGCCTGGGCTTTGCCGATGGCGAAACGCAGCGCGCTCTGAACAGTTTTTCCGGCGGCTGGATCATGCGGCTCAACCTGGCGCGCGCGCTGATGTGCCGTTCCGACCTGTTGTTGCTCGACGAGCCGACCAACCACCTCGACCTGGATGCGGTAATCTGGCTCGAGCAATGGCTGAAGCGGTATCAGGGCACGCTGTTGCTGATTTCCCATGATCGTGACTTTCTCGACGCGGTGGTCGACAGTATCGCGCATATCGAAAACCGACAGATAACGCTGTATCGCGGCAACTACTCCGCGTTCGAGCTGCAGCGCGCCGAGCGCCTCGCGCAGCAACAGGCAGCGCATCAAAAACAGCAGCAGAGCATCGCGCACATGCAGCGCTTCATCGACCGCTTCCGCGCCAAGGCGACCAAGGCAAAACAGGCGCAAAGCCGCATCAAGGCGCTGGAGAAAATGCAGCTGATCGCGCCGGCGCACATCGACTCTCCTTTTTATTTCGAGTTTCGCGAGCCGGCGGCTTTGCCCAGCTCGTTGATCAGGCTCGATCACGTGTTCACCGGTTACGGTGACAGGGTCGTGCTCGAGAATATCGAGTTTTCGCTGATTCCCGGAGAGCGAATCGGATTGCTGGGCTTGAACGGCGCGGGCAAATCGACCTTTATCAAACTGCTGGCCGGTGAACTGGAGCCTTTTGACGGCGGTGTCACGCGCGCCAAGGAGTTACGCATCGGTTATTTCGCACAGCACCAGGTCGAGCAGCTCGACCTGGAAGCCAGCGCCCTGTTAGCCATGCAGCGACTCGAACCGGGATTGACCGAACGTCAGATTCGCAGCTATCTCGGCGGCTTCAATTTTCAGGGCGACAAGGTCATGCAGGCCGTGAAAACCTTTTCCGGGGGCGAGAAGGCACGGCTGGTACTGGCGATACTGATCTGGCAAAAGCCGAACCTGCTGCTGCTGGACGAGCCGACCAATCATCTAGACCTGGAAATGCGCTTTGCGCTTAACCAGGCGTTGCAGGGTTTTACCGGCAGCGTGATCCTGGTGTCGCACGATCGCCACCTGTTGCGCAGCGTCTGCGACGACCTGTGGCTGGTCGACCGCGCTGCGCTGCATCGTTTTGACCAGGATCTCGATGCTTATCCCGCCTGGCTGGCGCAGCGCAAAGCGGGCGCGCAGACGCCGTCTGCGACGACGGCCGCAAATGGGCGGCAGAATCGGCAGAAGCTTAAATCGCAAACCAACCAGCTGAATAAAATCGAGCGTGAAATCGCCAGTCTCAGCGCGACCAGGGACCGCCTCGAACAAAAGCTCGGCGACAGCGAGATATACGCGGAGCAAAACCGCGAGACCCTGGAATCGACGCTGGTGGCGCAGGCCGAAAACCAGCAGCGCCTGGAGCGCGCGGAGGAGGAATGGTTGCGCCTCTGCGAAACGATCGAAGAGATGGGGCGCCAGGCAGGCTAGCCTGCATCATGCGGCTAG
>JAOTUD010000527.1 GCA_029864065.1 Gammaproteobacteria bacterium
TGGCCGTGGAAGGTTACGAGGCCGGAACCGTATTTTTCCCAGCTATCGCCGAGCTGGCGCAGCATATCGGTGGTGTAGTAGTTTCCTGCCGGGGGCTGGACCCGCAGCGTATGAAATTCCTTGGACTCCTCGAAAGCCTGGGCCACTTCGGAGAAGCGCGGTATGATGCCGCTGCCGTAGCCATACACGCTGACGGTGCCGCCTTTCCAGTAACCCTTGCGGGTCTCGTACGAATGCTCCAGCTGGCCGAGCAGCGAATTGGCGACCCCGTTGATGCGTTCGTCGCCATGTTCGTCGCGCAGGCGTTTTATGCCGGAAATGAAGCTTGGCCAGGGACCGTTTTCGAGCTCGTCGAGCATTGGTGTGACATGTACTTTTTTAGCCATAATGTGCTGTTCCCGTTTGTCTGTTTGAACGTATTCCGGTTATGCGGACCGGAAGTATCAGATTAATGTGCAGACCCATCCTGTTAACAGTCCGACGATATGCTGGCGATGGACGATAGTTTGTTAGAATAAGGCTCGATGAGCCATCCCCCGGTTGGGGTGCTGCAAAATCCAAACTTATCCCCATTGAGATAGGCTCTATTTGTGTACCCATACGGGACACTTTTCCTGGCCCCTTTTTTTTGAAATAACTCCATAAGAATCATAACCTTATACTCGGAGCCAGGTTTGTTTTCGGACTCCTCCCGATGGGATGCTCCATTCGGTCTTTGCGTGTAATAGAATTCAATCTGTTTTAGCGACGAAAAAACCGCCAGGCGGATCGAATTTGAACGCAACCTTAGACCATATCAGCGCCGCCCTCAACGATTGTGACGAAAATTCACCTTTCCGCCTGGAAAACGAGGGCGCCTACCGGGCGTGGCGAGCCCGCAAGCTCGAGTCACGCCGACAGTTGCACGCGGATCGCGTATTCGCGGTCGCTCCCGACGCGGTCCTGTCGCGATCGCTGCGAGAGCAACTGCGCCGCCAGGTGGACGCCTTCAATTTCGCTATTATCGAAACCCGGAGCGTTGTCGACAAGCGCGGTTTCGTCGAGATAAATCGCCAGTTTGGCCTGAAGCAAATCGATTCCAATCCCGGTGCTGACGCGGATAGCGTCACTTCGCTGCGCGTGGTGGACGATGCCGACGAGCGCGCCCAGTATATTCCCTATACCAACCGCGCGCTCAACTGGCACACCGACGGTTACTACAACCCTGACGGTCGGCGCATCAACGCCTTCGCGCTCTACTGCGTGAACCAGGCCGAGCGCGGCGGCGGTAACTACCTGTTCGACCACGAGCTGATGTATCTCCTGATCCGCGATCAGTCCCCCGAGCTGCTGGCGTCGTTGATGGCGCACGACCTGATGCGTATTCCACCCAATATTCAGAATAACCGCGTCGTCCGTGCCGAGGAATCGGGCCCGGTTTTTTCGATTCAGCCTGGCAGCTGCAAGCTGAACATGCGCTATACCTCGCGTCCGCGCAACATCGTCTGGAAATCGGACAAGCGCAGCGAGCGCGCGCTGAACCTGGTGCGCGAAATCCTGATGGATGGCGAGGCAGGCGTCGAGATTCGCCTGCAGCCGAGGCAGGGCGTCATCTGCAATAACCTGTTGCACGGTCGGCAGGCATTTCACGACGACGCGCGCCAGCCGCCGCGCCTGATATACCGGGCGCGCTATTACGACGCGATAGATCTAGATCGCGGACCCGATCTGCAGCACGCGGTCTGCCAGGAGTAGAGTGCGATGTACTGGCGCGAGGAAAAGGAATCCAGTGACGAATACCGGGTGCCCGACGATGTGTTCGACCTGGTGTTCAGGCTGCGCGGCGAAAGCCTCGATCTCGATCATGCCTTCGCGCTGTCCGAAGCGTTGCGGGCCTGTTTGAACGAGGATGTCTGCGCGCGCATCGGCGTTCACGGTATCCGCATGGCGGACTCCGGAAACGGCTGGAATCGACCCGAGGAGGCAGACGCGAAATTGCCGTTGTCAAAGCGGGCTCGACTGGCCATTCGGGTGCACCGGGACGACAGCGAAGAGGTTGCGCAAATCACCGACCAGAAGTTGCAGCTTGGTGACCATGCGGTAGCAATCGGCGCCTGCGCGGTGCGCAAGCTATCTAGCATGGCTACCCTGTACGCGCGCGCGATCAGCTGCGACCCGGATCAAACCGAGACTGATTTCCTGCAGCAGGTCGCGGCGGAACTGAACGCGATGGATATCGATGTCGCAAAAATGATGTGCGGCCGGTCCGGTTGCATTCGCACCGAGGGCAGGCCAGTTTTTACGCGCGCCCTGCTGGTGGCCGATTTAACAGCGGAGGAATCGGTGGCGCTGCAGCAACGCGGTCTTGGCGATGCCCGCATGCTTGGCTGCGGATTGTTTGTTCCCCACAGGGGAATAGACGCGGTTTATGAAATTCAGAAATAGTACCTGCATTCGCAGAATAGTTATCGAGGTTTGAAATATGACAATTAGCGTAGACGGCAAGGTGATCCTCACCACGGCCACGGGTTTTCTGGAAAACATCGAGGACTGGACCAGAGACGTTGCCAGCGTCCTCGCGGACGAGGATAAGCTCGAGCTCGGCGAACGGCACTGGGACCTGATCGATCACCTGCGCGACGAATACATCAATAACGGCGGAAATCAACCGAATACCAGGAGCCTGGTCAAGGCCATGTCGAAGCTGTGGGACGATAAATCGGTTAGCGCGAAAACCCTGTACGACCTGTTTCCCGGTGATCCGAGCAAGCAGGGCGGCAGGATCGCGGGCCTGCCGGAAAGCCGCAGAAAGGGCGGCTACTAGGAACACGACGAATCAGAACGACGATTTAACAAAGGAAATCCAA
>JAOTUD010000039.1 GCA_029864065.1 Gammaproteobacteria bacterium
GTTTGCGGCAACCCAATGACTGGCTCTGTCATCGAGTCGCAGCGCTGCTGATCAGGCCCGGCGAGGCGCGAGACCGATTGACAGATGGCATTTTTATCAGTAATGATCCAGATGATATTACCGGCTGCCTCGAAGACGCCCTGGTGAAAGTCATCGAGGCGGAACCTGTCGAAAGGCGCTTGCGCCACGACCAGGTTACCCAGCACGGCCTCGAGGATTACGCGCAATGGGTTGCCAGAATCCGGGATTCGGGCGAGATTAGCGACGCAGAGGCCGGCATCCTGCTGCGGGCCCGCGAGGCGACTGCGAGGGTTGTCATGGTCGACGATTTCACGCCGGAGCAATTGGCGGGCAGGGCAAAGGATGCGCCACCGGAATCGGTCACAGGAGCCGCCAGCAAGGCGGTGAAAAAGAAAGCCGCGGCAACTGCAAAAGCCGCTCAGAAAAAGAAGCGGGCGACAGGCACAACGACGTGAAAACTCAGCCCCGCTCGTATGACAAACCCGTTGCCGGGTTGGGGGAATAAATGGAGAAGGTCTGGCTAAAAAACTATCCTCCCGGGATTCCGAAGGAGATCGAGCTCGATAACTACCAGTCGATTAACGACGTGTTCGAGCAGGCGATCGAACGCTTCGGCGACAGGCCCTGCTTCAGCAACCTGGGCACCACGCTTACCTACGATGACATGGATCGCTATACCGATCAGCTGGCCAGTTATCTGCAAAGCCTGCCGGGTATGACCAAGGGGGACCGGGTAGCGATCATGATGCCCAACGTGTTGCAGAATCCGATTTCGATTTTTGCGACCCTGCGCGCCGGTTTTACCGTGGTCAATACCAACCCCCTGTACACTCCGCGAGAACTCAAGCATCAACTGGTGGACGCCGGCGCCAAGGCAATCATCGTCATGGAAAATTTTTGTCATACCCTCGACGAGGTAATCGGAGAGACCCAGGTCGAGCACGTCGTCACCACCCAACTCGGAGACATGCTGCATTTCCCGAAGTCGCTGATCGTCAACCTGGTGGTCAGGTATGTGAAGAAAATGGTGCCGGCGTTCAGCCTGCCCGGACGGGTCGTGTTCAAGGACGCTCTCGCGCAGGGCTCTGCCCGGCGCCATACGCCGGTCCCCTGCGGTCACGAGGACCTGGCATTCCTGCAGTACACCGGTGGTACCACCGGGGTCGCCAAGGGCGCCATGCTTACCCACGGCAACATGATCGCCAACATGCAGCAGGCGTCTTCGTGGATAAAAAATGCCGTCGAGGAGGGCAGCGAGGTGATAATCACCGCGCTGCCGCTCTATCACATTTTTTCGTTGACCGCCAACTGCCTGACCTTCATGAAAGTCGGTGCGCTCAATTACCTGATAACCAATCCCCGCGACATGCCGGGCTTCGTCAAGGAGTTGCAGGGGCTCAGGTTTACCGCGATAACCGGGGTAAATACGCTATTCAACGGATTGATGAATACCCCCGGATTCGAAGACATCGATTTCACGCCGTTGAAGCTATCGCTGGGGGGCGGCATGGCGGTGCAGCAGCCGGTGGCCGAGCGTTGGCAAAAGCTTACCGGAACGCCGTTGCTCGAGGCCTATGGCCTCACCGAAACCTCGCCGGCGGTTTGTATCAACCCGTTGAACCTGAAGGAATATAACGGCAGCATCGGGTTGCCGGTACCGTCGACCGAGGTTTCGATTCAGGACAACGAAGGCAACCTGCTGCCGCAGGGCGAGACCGGCGAAATGTGCGTACGCGGGCCGCAGGTAATGAAGGGATACTGGCGGCGCCCCGAGGAAACGGCCAAGGTCCTGTCCGAAGACGGCTGGCTGAAGACGGGTGATGTCGCGCAAATGGACGAACAGGGATACTTCCGCATAGTCGACCGCCTCAAGGACATGATCCTGGTGTCAGGCTTCAACGTGTTTCCAAACGAGATAGAGACCGTCATCGCCAGCCACGAGGGAGTGCTGGAGGTCGGTGTTATCGGAAAGCCCGATGAAGACAGCGGCGAAGTCGTCAAGGCGGTTATCGTCAGGAAGGATCCGAAGCTGGACGAGGCCGCCATCATCGAGCACTGCCGTAAATATCTAACCGGGTATAAAGTCCCGAAAATAATCGAGTTTCGCGACGAACTGCCCAAGACCAACGTCGGCAAGATATTGCGGCGCGAACTGAGATAGCAGGCTCGCGCGAGGCTGTCTTCGATAACGATAGGGATACCGTAGACTCCTGTGAGCCGTCTCGCCGCCATGCATCCCCTCGGGCGTCGATCCGAAAATCCGGTTGCCGCGGCCGAGGAGGGGCCAGGCCCGGGTCAGTATCCGCTGATCTTCGCGTGCTTTGGTTTGGTTTCTTCGAAGCGCTGCATTTGTTCGTCGCTGGCGCTGGTTTGATAATCCCTTTTCCAGTCCGCGATGCTCATGCCGTAGACGTGGCGCTGGGCCTCGGCGTAATCGAAATCGGCGTCCTGTTCCCTGGCCGCGGCGGAATACCATTTGGATAAACAGTTTCGGCAAAAACCCGCGAGATTCATCAGGTCGATATTCTGTACGTCGCTGCGCTGTTGCAGATGGGCTACCAGCGCGCGGAACGCGGCGGCCTCGGCCTGGGTTTGCTGGTCTTTGGTCATGGCTTTTGACTCACCTATAATGAGCTGCATTTTTTAACAAATATTTTCCATGCCGGCAATCGATATAAATAGCTGGATGTCCGCGCTGCTCGAGCAGTTGCGGCAGAACCGACAGCGCCAGCTGGTGGCGCTGGTCGGCCCGCGCGAATGGTGCGACGCCCGGCTGGCGGCCCTGGCCGCAGTGGACGAGGCGATACTGGTCCTGTCGAACCGGGCCCTGCTGGCCGCGGCAATACCGTTCAGCAAGGCCGATGCCTGCCTCGGTGGCGAAGCGACGCTGGTCGTGCTGGATCTGTTCGATGGCTTTAATCCGGACGTGCTGTGCATTGCCGGGGGGCTGGTGCGGGCGGGCGGGGTGCTGATCATCATGTCGCCCAGCATCGAGGACTGGGATTTGCAGGCGGACCGCTATGCCTGTTGGCAGGATGGCAAGCGTTCTTCGACGCCGGCATTTGCCGAGTATTTTTTCGGCGCCCTGCAAAACGATCAACAGACCGGCATCGTGCTGGCACCCGACTCCTCAGCGCATCCCGCGCCGTCGATGCCGGTGCTGCAGCCCACGGTCATTCGCAATGGCGCGACCGACGAACAGGCGGAAATTCTGCAGCGAATCGAGCAATGGGCAGCGGCGAAACAAAGCGGCATCGTGTTGATCAGCGCCGATCGCGGTCGCGGCAAGAGCACTTGCCTCGGCCTGCTGGCAGCCCGATTGCGGTCGCGTTTATCGATTCTGGTGTCGGCTAAATCGAGGCAAACCGCGGCGGCGCTGCTGCGCCAGGCGCCCGACGTCGATTTCGTCGCTCCCGATCGACTATTGCAGCAGTGCCCGGCCGCCGACCTGCTGATTATCGATGAAGCCGCGATGATTCCGCAGCCGCTGCTGCGGCAGCTGGCCCGGCTTTATCCCCGACTGGTGATGGCGACGACCAGCGGCGGCTACGAAGGCACCGGGCAAGGATTCATGCTGCGTTTCGTGGCCGACCTGGAAGACCATGTGCTGTTGCAGTTTCGGCTCGACAAGCCGGTGCGCTGGTGTGATGGGGACCGGCTCGAGGCATGGCTCGAGCGAACCCTGATGCTGAACCCGGAAACCGGCCTCGAGGATGGGATCACGGAACCGGTCGCAGCATGCGAACTGCAGTTGCTGCCGAACCCGGGAGCGCGCGCCTCGATGCCGCTGCTGCGACAGGTTTACGCCTTGTTGAATTCGGCGCACTACCGCACGCGGCCATCGGACCTGCGCATGTTGATGGAAAATCCCGACCTGGTCCTCGTTGTGGCGCGCCTGCAACAGCGCGTCATCGGGGTTGCGTTGTTGAACCTCGAGGGAGGACTGGAACCGCCGCTGTGCGAGCAGATTTTCGTCGGGCGCAGGCGACCGCGGGGGCATCTGCTGGCGCAGATGCTGACCGCGCAGGCCGGGGTAAGGCATTTTGCCGGCTATCGCGGCATTCGCTTGCAGCGCATCGCGGTTGCCGCCGCCTACCGGCGCCGGGGGCTGGGCACGCGCCTGATCGAGCAGGCCATGCAGTACGGCCGCGAAAACTCGCTGCACTATCTCGGCGCCAGTTTCGCGCTCGATCCGCAAACCCTCGCTTTCTGGCGGCAGGCGCATTTCACGCTGGTGCATATCAGCTATGCCCAGGGCAAGTCGAGCGGCAATCACTCGGTCGTCGTGATCAGGCAGATCTCGCGGCTCCTCGATCGCGACATCGAAAACCTGCAGCAACGGATACAACTCCACCTGGCCACCTGGATGACCCAGTTTTTGCAAACCATGGATGCGGACCAGGTTTCGGCCCTGCTGCGCTTTGCCGGATACGATGCAGCGCCCGGCGAACTCGAACAACAGGAAGTCGAGGCTTTCGCCGGCGGCAACAAGCCATTCGAGCTCTGTTTCGCCAGCCTGCAGAAATATGTCATGCGCCGCGTCGCCAGATCGTCGTTGGCGCCCGACCGGCTATTGATCGAAAAGGCGGTGCAAAATCGCGACTGGGCGCTGCTCGGACGGGAGCCCGGTACAGACGGCCGCCGGCAATTGCAGCAACGCCTGCGCGGTCTGGTCGATGCGTTAATGAAAGCCTGTTAACATGACCGCAGCAAGCGAGGCCAATATGCAGCAGGATATTATCGATTTCTGGTTTTCGGACGAGACCCGCAAGCTCTGGTTCAACTCGACGCCGGAGTTCGATCAACTGTTGCGCGCGCGCTACCTGGAGACCTGGGAGCAGGCCGGTCGCGGAGAAATCGATCACTGGATGCAAAGCGCAGACGGCTGCGTCGCGCTGGTGATCGTTCTCGACCAGTTTCCGTTGAACATGTTTCGCGGCGATGCGCAAGCCTTCGCTACCGAGGACCGCTCGCGAGACGTCGCCCGCTTCGCGATCGAACGCGGCTTCGACGAGTCGCTCAGCGCGGACAAAAAGGGCTTTCTATACATGCCGTTCATGCACAGCGAGAATCACGAGGATCAGGATCTGTCGTTGCGGCTTTTCGATCAACCGGGCCTCGAATCCAGCCTGCGCTTTGCGCATCACCACTACGACATCGTCGCGCGCTTCGGCCGTTTTCCACATCGCAATGCCTCGCTCGGGAGAACCAGCACCGCGGCCGAGATCGAATACCTGAACTCGAAGCAAGCTTTCACCGGCTAAAACCTCCGATGCGCGAGCAGATCAATCAGTACATCTGGGGCTACGACGCCTGCGACGGCGAGGCACCGCGTTCGGCCTGGCGGCACTTTCTGCAGATAATCGCGAGGGTGGGGCGCGATCTGATGGGCGGCATGATCACGCTGCGCGCGATGAGCCTGGTGTATACCACGCTGTTGTCGATGGTGCCGTTGCTCGCGGTAAGCATTTCGGTGCTGAAAGGATTCGGGGTTCACGACCAGCTCGAACCGACGCTGGCCAGGATACTCGCGCCTCTGGGCGAGCAAAGCGGCGAAATCAGCGCGCGCATCGTCGGCTTCGTCGATAATATGAAGATCGGGGTGCTGGGTGCGCTTGGCCTGGCGCTGTTGATTTACACCGCGATCTCGCTGGTTCAAAAAATCGAGGCAGCGTTCAATCAGACCTGGCGCCTGCAGGGCAACCGCAGCCTGATGCAGCGCTTCAGTGATTACCTCAGCGTCATCATGGTCGGGCCGGTGCTGGTGTTTGCGGCGGTTGGCATAACCGCTTCCCTTGGCAGCAACCAGTTCGTCGAGTTCCTGGGCGCGTTGCCGTACATGAGCAACCTGCTGGGACTTGTTGGCAAGCTGCTGCCGTTCGTGCTGGTGATCGCCGCCTTCACCTTTATCTACATGCTGGTGCCGAATACCCGGGTGCAGCTGCGCTCGGCGTTTTACGGCGCCGTTATAGCGGGCTTGCTGTGGCAAACCTCGGGTATCGCCTTCACGTCGTTCGTGGGTGGCTCGACCAGGTACACGGCGATTTATTCGGGATTTGCCGTCCTGCTGGTGTTCATGATCTGGCTCTACCTGAGCTGGGTCATCCTGCTGATCGGCGCCAGCATTTCCTTTTACCACCAGCACCCCGAGTGTTTGAAATGGAACAATGTCGACATCCATTTGAGTAGCCGTATGCGCAACCAGCTTGCGATGCAATCGATGGTCTGCATCGCGCGCGCCCACGACAGGCAGATCGATCTGATCCCCAGCCTTGAAAATCTCGCCGGTTACCAACAGGTTCCGGCCGACGTATTGCGGCGTATACTGGATGTGCTGCAGCGCGACGGACTGCTGCGGCAATCGACGGAAAATCCGCCCCGGTACCTGCCTGCCGCGTCGCTACAGCGAGTACGTCTTGTCGATATCCTGCGCAGCGCGCACCAGGCAGAGGATGACAGTTACGGCGCAAGCTTTTGCAACGATGACCAGGTTTCGATGTTGCTTAAAGGGCTGGAACAGGCGGTGGCGTCGCAACTGGGTAGCCAAACCCTGGGCGATTTTATAAAAAAATACGAGGACCAGGCGCGGCATGAAGATAGTCTCGTTTAACGTAAACAGTCTGCGTCAACGCCTGCACCAATTGCAGAGCGTGATCGACAAGCATGCGCCGGAATTCATCGGCCTGCAGGAAACCAAGGTACAGGACCAGGAGTTCCCGCTGGACGCGATCGCCGAGATGGGTTACCACGCGATTTACGCGGGACAAAAGACCCATTATGGCGTGGCCTTGCTGTCCCGCCGTACCTGTCGCGCGCCCTGCTACGGATTTCCCGAAGATAACGATGACGCACAGAAACGCTTTATCGGCGGAGAATTCAGTCTCGACGGCGGCTCGATCCTGGTTTTCAACGGTTATTTTCCGCAGGGAGAGAGCCGTGACCACGCGATCAAGTTCCCCGCCAAGGAGCGCTTTTACCGGGATCTGATCCGGTTTCTCGGGCGCTACGATATGCGCCGCTCGAACCTGGTCGTCATGGGCGACTACAATATCGCCCCATGGGACGCCGACATAGGTATCGGCGAGGATAACGCCAGGCGCTGGTTGAAGACCGGCAAAACCAGCTTTCTGCCCGAAGAGCGCGAATGGTTCGAGCAGCTTACCGCGCTCGGCCTGCATGATGGGTTTCGTCTGTGCCACGCCGACGAGGACAATTGTTTCAGCTGGTTCGATTACCGCAGCCGAGGGTTCGAGCGGGAACCGAAGCGCGGCCTGCGCATCGATCATTTGCTGGTTTCGGAACTACTGAAGCCGAGGGTGGTCGATGCTGGAGTAGATTACGACATTCGTGCGATGGAAAAACCATCCGATCATGCGCCGACCTGGGTCGAACTGGACCTGGCAATCGGCGCTGACATCAGCTAACCGGCTCAACTGACAGGAGACAAACCATGTTTGCTCGACCCACAACGATTCCAGACGCCGCGCAGGCATTGCCCGGCCGTGACGAAGCCATGCAGTTCAACCCGATTCACAGCGTACTCGGAACCTCCATGGTCGAGCCCTTTCCTGAGGATTGCGAGCAAATCGTGTTCGGGCTCGGGTGTTTCTGGGGTGCGGAACGCAAGTTCTGGAAGCTGCCCGGCGTGTACACCACCGCGGTCGGGTACGCGGCAGGCCATACGCCCAACCCCAGCTACCAGGAAGTCTGCACCGGTATGACCGGGCATAACGAGGTCGTGCTGGTGGTTTACCGGCCCGCGCAAATCGAATTCGATGCTTTGCTGAAAACATTCTGGGAGTCGCATGATCCGACCCAGGGGATGCGCCAGGGCAACGATCGGGGCACGCAGTATCGTTCCGGCATTTACTACAGCAACGACGGCCAGAAGGCGGCAGCCGCGCAGAGCCTCGAGTCTTACCAGCAGAAACTTCGCGCCGCGGGGCATGCGGCCATCACCACCGAAATCATGCCGGCCGGTCCGTTTTACTATGCCGAGGAATACCACCAGCAATACCTGGAAAAAAATCCGTCGGGCTATTGTGGTTTGGATGGGACTGGAGTACCTTGTTAGAAATTTAATTAAAGAAATCGCCTAATTTACTGATTAATATAGAAATAGGGTGGTAAATATCTAACCGGAATCCGGCTTGTCCGGTGGTTTGCGATGACCAGGACAGGCGTTTGTCGATCCTGTCTGACGGGATCGGCCGAATTGTTTTCGGCGGCAATCTTGCGCTTCGGCGTTGCCATGGCTGTCGGCGAATCCGCCGCCACGCAAACCGCCGGGCCGTACGCGTTCACGCTCGACGCGCAAAATCTGACCGGGCTGCTGCAGTCGATGCCCGGCCCCGGGATCATCGGGTCGCGTCACGCGGAGGATTACCGGCAGGGCCATATCGACACGCCCTGTAAGCTTGCGCTGCGCCAGACCCGCCCGCGCGGCGCCGGCGAAACTGGCAAAATCCCCAGAACAGGCTATGTTCTTTTACTGTAACGGTAACGCTAGTAATGCGGGCATCGAGGCCATTCGGATAGCGTCGGGCTGCGGATACGAGCGATTGTTCTGGATTCGAGGCGGATTCGTCGAATGGGAGGATAAGGACTGTCCGCATGTAATCGAGTAGCACTGTGTTATCGCGTATCTACAGCTTCAAATTTATTATCGGTTTCGCCTTGCTGTGGCTTGGTGCACTGGCTTATGGCCTGGCCATTTACAGCACGCAGGTTTACCGCGAACACGCCATCGAGGCGCAAGTCGATTCGCTGCAGTCGATGCTCGAGCGTGATGCCGCGGAAGCCGTTCAGGAACTGTACGAAAACCAGAACCAGTTTGCCTCCAAACTACAGAACGAAGCCCCGTTCAGGGCTGCTTTGAATCAACGCGATGCCGCGAAGATGGAAGCCTGGCTGGCCGAGAGCTATAGTCGATACCAGGATGCATCGGGCGTGTTCAAGCTGAGAGCGGTCGTGGTGCGCGATCTCTCCGGTGAAATATTCGCGCGCAGTTCCGACGAAGGACTGGAAGGTTACGGCGGCTGTCCCGCCGCGCTCGAGTCGATCGGCGGCTCCTTGATCCGGCTGCTCAAGCCCCGTTATGCGCTGTGCAGTTTCGATGGCAGCCTGTTGAGCGAGGTACTCGTTCCGGTAGGTTCGCTGGAGCCGATAGCCTATCTTCAGATCATCGCCGACGCGGTAGAGGGACTTAAGCGCATCGAGCGTCGCATCGGCATGCCGCTGAAAATCGCCCAGTCCGCGGACGTGGATCTTTACCGCTCACCGAAATGGGTCGAGGCAGGCACCGGCACCCATTTATACCCGACCTACAAACTTTACGGGGATGACGCCTTCCTCGGTGCAACCATCGGCGCGGCGTTCGACAAGCGGCCGGTTATCGACCGGCTCGCCCGCACCGAGGCCAGCTTTTTCCTGATTACGACGATTGCCACGGTGAGCGCGCTGGTGCTGGTGCTGTTTCTGCTGAACCGCGCCTTCATGCCGATGAACAAGCTGCGCAATTCGGTCGGTGCCCTGTTAACCGGCAAGTACGCGTCGATTAGCGAGGAGAAACTCCCCAGCGAACTGAAGGACCTGGTCCTCGCCTACAACGAAATGGTGGAAGGGCTGGAGATCGAAACCATATCGCGCCGCCAGATCGAGGAAAAGCTGCGTTCGGAAAAAGACTTTATATCGACCACGCTCGATTCGATCACCAACCCGGTGATCGTCATCGATTCCAGGGATCGTATAAAGCTCATCAATCCAAGCGCGGAGAAACTCTTTGGCGACAGGGAAGCCGCTCTCGTCGACACCTCGATTCATGAAGTGCTGATCCTCTACGCGAATCGCCAGACCACGCGCATCGTCGACCTCAGCCAGTTGCTGAACCGCAAGCTGTCCATCAGTTCGATGTTTTTTTACGACGCCAACCGCAACCTTGTCGAACTCGAGTTTTCCGCTTCGCCGATGATCGACATGGAGGCCGAGGATGTCGGTTTCGTCATTATTCTGAAGGACGTCTCCGAGGATCGAAAGCTGCGCCGCAAGCTGAGCTACGAGGGCAGCCACGACCAGCTGACCGGCTTTCTCAACCGCTCGGCCTTCGAACAAAAGTTTGAAACGCTGGTCACCGAAGACAACAACGCGCTGCCGCAACACGTGCTGGCCTTTCTCGATATCGATCAGTTCAGGGTCGTCAACGAAACCTGCGGCAGCGCTGCCGGCGACCTGTTGTTGAAGCAGGTCAGCTCGATGATCAAGAAGCACGTGCGCAAATCCGATATCCTGTCGCGTCTGAGCGGCGACGAGTTCGGCATCATCATGCCGTTCTTCGAGATGGAGCGCGCGCTGCAGGCTATCCAGAAAATCATCATCGAAATTCAGCATTCGGGATTCGTCTGGAACGAGCAGGAATACCTGATAACCGCGAGCATCGGCGTGATGGCCTTTGGTCGCATGAGCGACGAGTACGCCGAATTCTATTCCAAGGTCACGACGGCCTGTTTCCTGGCCAAGCAGAATGGCGGTAACCAGTACCATTTCATCGACGAAAACGATGAAAAAGTCATGGCGCAACAGGTATCGATGGAATGGGTTTCGGGAATCATGGAAGGTTTTACCGACGACCGTTTTTGCCTTTACGTGCAGCCCATCGTCGGTATCGACGAGTATGGCGAGCATACTCACACCCACTACGAGGTTCTGATTCGCTATCGCAGCCCGGACGGTACCATTATCTCGCCGGGCGATTTTCTGCCGCCGGCCGAGCGCTACAATTTGATCGAAAGAATCGATTGCTGGGTGGTCAACAATATCATCGCATGGCTGCAGGAAAACCAGCACAGGCTGGACGACGTCATGTTTTCGATCAATCTCTCGGGTCGCAGTATCGGCTCGCAAACCTTCCATAATTTTCTGCACGACAGCCTTAGCATTAGCAATATAGACATAAGCCTGCTGTGCTTCGAGATTACCGAGACCGCGGTCGTGGACAACGTCGAAAAATCGGTGGAGTTCATCAACTCGATAAAGAAGCTGGGCGCCAAATTTTCGCTGGACGACTTCGGCACGGGGTTATCGTCATTCAGCTACCTGAAGCAGTTTCCGGTCGACTACCTGAAAATCGACGGCGAGTTCGTGCGCGATATCATCGAAGACGACAAGAGCTTTGTTTTCGTGCGTTCGATGACCGAGGTCGGGCACTGTCTCGACATGGAGGTTATCGCGGAATTCGTCGAGTCGGACACGATGTTCAACAAGCTGCGCGAGGCCAACGTCGACTATATCCAGGGTTACCAGGTCGGCAGGCCGGTTGCGCTCGAGACGCTGCTGGAATGCGACCGGCCAGGCACTAAAAAGGCGGGTTGACCCGAGCCGCCGGTAAATTTCCGGATTCGCGGGAGCTAGGGTTTGTT
>JAOTUD010000528.1 GCA_029864065.1 Gammaproteobacteria bacterium
GGATGAATACCATGTTCCTGTGCCTGAAACGCACCGGGGCGTTGATGCTGGTAACCGATTTGATTCGTTTATGCGGATTGTTGGCGGCGTGGTTCAGGGCCAGCAGCCCGCCGGTCGAAAAGCCGACGATATGTACCGTGCGGCTGAACGCCTTGATGATATCGTAGCCACGTTCGACCGAGGTCGCCCATTCGTGCCAGTTGCGGTTGCGCAGGTCCCAGGGTGAAGTGCCATGACCCTTCAGCCGCACCCCCAGCACGTGATGACCGTCGGCATGCAGGCGTTCGCCCAGGCTGCGCAATTCGGCAGGGCCGGACAGGAAGCCATGGATCAATAGTACCGCGCTAGCAGTCTCGCGTTTCGATTTAAGAAAGTACCAGTTGGCGTCGGCGGTTTGCGTCTGTTGCGAGTTGATTTCCTGGTAGCGCGGCTTTTGGAATTTCTTAAGGTCCCACGGGTAGGCGATAATTTCATCGTTGAAGCGAAGCTCGGCCAGCGCGCGCGCATCCAGCTTGTCGATTCTCGTCATCGCGTTTTCGATGATCCGGGTTACCTTCGATAGCGGGCTGATCTCGTTGGCGTAGACGCTGATCAGATTTTCGGTGCGAACCTCGTCTATTTCGAAGTCTTCGATGATTTTCTGATCGAGCACGTAGTCGCCTTTTTCGATATGCAATAGCCGCATGCTTTGCGCCGTTTTCAACAATTGATCCAGCCGGCTGCTGCCACGGTTGACGATGGCGCCGTATTCTTCGGGATTACAGAGGCTGCGGTGCAGGTCGTAACTCGACTTCTGCAACAGCTTGATGCTGACGTAGAGCATCTTGTGAAAACGGCCGCAGTCGATCCGCCGCAGGCCCTGCTGAAACAGCTTTAAGATGATCCATGAGGCGATATGACTCAGGTTTATCGTGACCGCCTCGTACATGGAGCGCATGTAATCGTCGCGCAGCTTGTTGGACTTCGCGCGCATGCCGATCGTGAGTATGCGCGCGCCCCAGTGCCCCGGCTTCGGTTTGAGCGCGAACAGTTCGTTCAGGGATTCGAAACGATGCACCACGTTCGGCAGCAGTCGTTTTTCCCACCAGCGCCAGTAATCGCCCGCGATCAGCGGCCGCGAAAAACGGATATCCATGTCGGTATGCTTGAATAACAGGTTGCCCTCGATGATCAATTCCTCGGCAAAACGCTTATTGATGCTCTTGTTAAACAGGCGGGCGGCCTGGTGCAGGATATTGTCGCTGACGCGAATCGGGTAAAAGGTGATGTGGCTCGGCACGATGACGGTGGGCTTGACCGCCTTGATCATCAAGTCCTCGACATCGTCGAACTGCAGCTGTTCGGCCCAGCGTTCCACCTGCCGGTAGTTGCCGGCCGAGTAGTCGCGCAGCAGCGCCGTCTTGAAGGCATCCAGCGCCAGCGCGATTACCGCCGATCCCCGGTGATGCTTGCGGCGCTCGTTGGCCGAGCGCGAAAAAATACCGTATCGCCCCTTTTGATCGACCACGCGCTTGTCCTTGACCATTCCTCCCTCGGGAAAAACCACCAGCTTGCGGTCGTGCAGGATTTCGCGAACCAGGAACGGAAACAGATTCGGCAGGTCGTTCGGCACCACGCCGATCGAGTAAAGGAACTGGCTAAAGCGCTCGTCGCCGGCGAAAAACTCGGCCGCTGCCACCGATCGGCAATAGGCGCCCGTCGCTTCGTGGATCAGGTACTGCGGAATAAAGGTTTCGAAACGCGCGAAATGATTGAAAAGAAATATATCGCCCTGCTGTACCGGGTCTTCCTCGGCGGTTTCATCCCGGTGCATCTTGATGTTGAGCTTGAGCAGTTTTTTCGTGGTACGGAATGCCCTGACGCAAAATTTGTAAATTCTGGTGTTGATTTCAGGATTTTCTCGATCGACGGACATTTAGCGGCTTCCTGTAGTTGCCATTGCTCGCTGCGATTGTAAGCCCATATGCGTTAAGGCCCTAAATTATGTTCAGAAGTTCCGATCGCGGCCGATACAAACCGCGTTACTAACGCTTTAGAATATTAGAATATCAATGCGCCAGCGTATCTGTACCTACCTGCTGTTAATCCTTGCTGTTACGCACGTTGCCGCGCAGGCCGAACAGGCGGGTTACGATTTCCGCATCGTCATCGACGTTACCGACAGCATGCAGCAGACCGACCCGCAGAATCAGCGGGCGGCGGCGTTGAAGCTGTTGAACGGCCTGATACCCTCCGGGTCGCTGGCAGGCGTCTGGACCTTCGGCCGCTACGTCGACATGGCCGTGAAGTGGGGCAGGGTAGACGATAACTGGCGCGAGCAGGCCGACCTCGGGGCCGGCAAGATACATTCCAACGCCGAATTGACCAATATCGAAAACGCGCTGGCGCGCGCCAGCGTCGGCTGGGACCGGGCCGACGCCAATACCAGGCGAATCCTGCTGCTGCTCACCGACGGCAAGGTCGAGGTTTCCGTCGATCCCGACAAGAACCAAAAATCGCGCGCCCGGGTGCTGGACAAAAACCTCGCCGCGCTCAAGAAGGCCGCGGTTCAGGTGCACAGCATCGCCCTGTCAGACGCAACCGACGAGGTGTTGCTGAAACGACTGGCCGTCGAGACCGGGGGATCCTTCACCATCGCGCAAACCGCCGACGAGCTGCAAAAGCTGTTTTACCGGGTGTTCGAACGCGCGCTCCATCCGGATACGGTTGCTATGCAGGGCAAGGCGTTTCAGGTAGACGCCAGCATCAGCGAAATGACCCTGCTGATTTTTCGCGATGACGCGAGCCCGCCGACGATTCTGATCCCGCCGGACAGCCCCGCGATCAGCGAGGAAAAACA
>JAOTUD010000040.1 GCA_029864065.1 Gammaproteobacteria bacterium
CCGGCAATGGCGGCCGGTTCGACTTTTTCAGTACCCACCCGGCCCCGGATAAACGAATAGAGAATCTGCGCAAACTCGTCCCGAAGATGATGCCTTACTACCAACAGGAGGGTGCGCGTCCCGTTTATCCGTTAAAATCGAGCCGGGGTTAGAAACAAGGGCAGGCCACATTATCAGGTTGAGGAAATAACGTGGTCTGTCTCCTGTGTACCAACTAGATACCGAGGTATTTTGGCGTGAGCCGGCCTGGCAATTATGCGAAAAAAGTGTAGAGAGCTACCTGACCTGGTCGCTGCATCGGTAGCAATTATAGCGATCGCCCTATTCCCTGAATCCGCGGTTTCCGGCGACAGGACAAGTTACTACGAGCTGCAGCGATACAAGGTTCAGTATACGGAGGAGATATTCAGATACTGTCTCGACTCCATAGGAAGAAATGATCCTGATTTGGGCTGGTGCATGAAACGGCAACAAAGGATAAAGGATAATATTCTGGCAAATGCCCTCGACGAATTGGGAAGGAATTCGCGGGCGATGGCCGTCTACGACGATTGTGTGGATTACTATCCGGTAAGCGGTGTTGCAAGAATTGGTGCCTGTGTCGATGCGAGGCTAATTTTGCATCGCAAACTGGATGACGATGAGGCAGAGCAGGCGATATACCAGAAATGCGACGAAAAGTGGCGCAAGCACGGTTTTCGGGCAGTCACGAATTGCTCGGTGCACGGAGCGAATTATTATCGAGACAAAGGCGAGTTCCGGGACTGATGATTGCCCTTCCACGTGACTAGATACAAGGATAGATCGATTTTCCATCGATAAAAGGGGAAATGAAAGGGGACATGCGACATGAAAGGGGATAGATCTATTTCCCATCTGTCAGGTTCAGCATCGATACATGCTTGCTCATTAAAACTCTGCACCTCATTCGATCTCCAGCCACAAACTGACTACCGGTGAATACAGGCTGCCAGGGAGCAGATTCCCGCGAACAAATCTACCAGGCCTTCGGCCAGGCCGTCTCCGATTTTGCTGCAAGAGACGAATCCGGGCACAAAAATGCAGATCTTTGAATCGTTATCGTTAGAGTTGTCTTGAAACATTTTTTGATCTGAAAAAGGCGGGGGCAGTTTACTTAATTGGGATTGAAATTTTGCGATATAAGTAAACTGTCCTCGGATATCCGTAAGCGTCCGTTATGAAGGAGGTTCAATGACTAGTGTCGTTCTTGTTGTAATACGGTGTTCTGTTTGGTTTTTTGCCTGGAACCGGTTCGGTTAGCTGAATTGCTCGACCATTTTCGCGCGCACCCGCCAGGCCTGGGTGTCGGTGTTGGTCTCGATATCATCTAGCGTTACCACCTGTCCCTGCCTGATTTCGCGGCCGAGCCTGGCGTCGCTGGCGAGCCCGATCGGCAGGGCGCGCATCGCGACGCTGGCGCTCGCCGGGATCAGCTTGCCCCAGACGGTATAACCGCCTTCGCCGTCGAGGATTTCACCCGGCTTAAGGTCGCGCTTGGCGACGGCCGCCACGTCCCCGTTGAAACCAACCGGCGCGCCGGTCGGCTGGCCGCGCAGCGCGGCGCTCAGGATGGAGATGTTCAGTTCCAGCCCGATCAGGTGGAAAGGTTTGAACATCGCCGAGTAGCGGCCGCTGTCGTCGGTGTTCATGCCGTACTGCCTGAAGCAGGCCGCGGCGTAGGCGTTGGGCGCCTCGAACACGCAGTAGACGCCCCAGCGCAGGTCACGAGGCACGGGCTCGCCGTTGCGCTCCAGGCTCGACACGACTTCGACCTGACCGGAGAATTCCAGCTGGCCGCCGGCGCTGGCGGGCCGCAGTACCTGTGCCAGGTCGTCGGCGCCGCAGGGCGGGAAGGCGAGGCCGTCGCTCGGCGCCTGCAGGTCGGCCGCGTTCGCGATCGCGGCCATTTCGATCGCCGACTTGGTGCCGTCGAGAAACGAGTTGAACATCTGGCTGCGCATGCCGGCCGCGGCGGCCTGTTCCGCGCTGAGACCGTAATGCGACCAGACCGTGTCCGGCGTCGACTGGTGGTAGCTCGGCAGGTACTTGGTGCCCTTGCCGGCGGCGACGACGTGGAATCCGCAGCAGCGCGCCCAGTCGACCATTTCCATGGTCAGCGCGGGTTGATCGCCGTAAGCCATCGAGTAAACCACGCCGGCCTGGCGCGCGCGTGACGCAAGCAGGGGACCCGCCAGCACGTCGGCCTCGACGTTGACCATGACCACGTGCTTGCCATGTTCGATGCACAGCAGCGCATGCCTGATGCCGGCCGCCGGGTGACCGGTGGCCTCGACCACGACATCCACGTTGTCGCCGCGGATCATCGTCTCGGCATCCTCGGTGAATTCGCAGGCGGCAACCCGCGTGTCGTCCCAGCCGGCCTCGGCGCAGCGTGCTTGCGCCGCCGCGGGATCCAGGTCGGCGATCGTGGTCACCACGAGCCCCGGGCTGGTCGGCACCTGCGACAGGAACATCGAACCGAACTTACCGGCGCCGATCAGTCCGACCCTGACCGGATTGTTGTCGGCTTCGCGTTGCAGCAGTGACGAGTAAAGATACATGATGAGTCCGGGTTGAGGGCTTGAACCCTATGGCTGGTCAGGCGACCAGTTCCGCGAGGGTGTCGTCCGCGAGCGGCTCGATCGGCGAAAAGTCGCGGTGCGCGACCCACTCGGGGCGCTTGAACTGGCGGATATGATTATCCACGTGGCATAGCGACAGGTAGACGATGGTGCGATCCATCGGGCTGATGTTGGGCGGGCTGGCGTGCACCAGCAGGCTCGAAAACATCAACATCGAGCCCGCGTCCCCGGTCGGCGCCACGCAGCCTCCTTCTTGGTAAAGCCGGGTCACGGTGTCGCGGTCCAGGGTCCACAGCGGGTAGCTCGTGGTTTCGAGGTCGTGCCCGGCCTCGACGACGCCGTGCCGGTGGCTGCCCGGAAGGAAGATAAGCGGGCCGTTGGCCGCGGTGACATCGTCCAGAAACACGGCGATGTTCATCGCGCGCGGCTCGGGCATCAGGTCGTCGCGCGCCCAGGTGCCGTAATCCTGGTGCCACTGCCAGACGTCACCGTCGAACGCGGCCTTGGCGTTGACCTTGTACTGGTGCATGTAAACCGGGCCGTCGAGCAGCTGCATCACCGGACCGATCAGGCGCGGGTGCGCGCCGAGGCGTCGGAACGCGTCGTTGTAGGTATGGGCCGCGAAAGCGGTGCGCGCGACGCCTGACTTTTCGCGCCATACTTCTTCGCGCTGCTGCTGGTAGACGTCGATAGCCGCCTGTTTCAGCACCCGGGTTTCGTCGGCGCTGAAGGCATTCGGGAAAAACAGGTATCCGCTTTGTTCGAATTCGTGGACTTGCTGTGCGCTGAGTTGCATCGACAGGGACCCTGGTTGTTGTTCAGATCAGGCTGGTCATTCTACTCTCGATTACGGCGATTTTACAGTTGTGGCCGAGGCGGTGGATTCCCGGATTGCCAACGCAATGTTGGGCCATTGTCGACTGCCCTGGCACGATTATGCCGCTGCGTGATGCCTCGGTCGGATCCATTTCGCGCCAGGAATACGCGGGCATTAGGTATCGGGATTCTGGTTTAGCCTTTGCCGTCACTGTCCAGGCTGAGCGCGGGGTAACGGGACGATCCGAAGCGCACCACCAGGTTGGCCAGGGCCAGCAACAGGATCGAGCCGGCTATGTAGACAATGCCCAGGGTCGGCTCGTGATGAGCCTGGACGTCGCCGATCAGCATACGCGTCAATACGGTAATCGCGATATAGATCATAAACCGGATCGGCATATGGTTGGTCTTGAAATAAATGCCGACCATGGCGCCGAGTTCCAGGTAGATAAACAGCAGCAGGATATCGGGGATCGATGCCCCGCCTTTTGCCGTCATGTCGATAAATGCCACCAACGCCGACCAGACGATCGAGCCGCCTATCGCAAACAGCGCCACGTAATGGAACAGGTCGACCATCAGGTTACCGAAAGAATCGGAGAACCGGTGGATCTTTTCGTTTAAAGCCGTGGGTTTCAGGGATTTTTCCACGTGGGTATCCTCAGCCAGATAGAATTGTTGTGTCGAGCCGGTCTAACACGGGTCTATGCGCGGCAAATTTCCCGGAAACTCTAGAGTATTCATGCCGGGATGGCAATTCGGCAAGCCCGAAATGATGAGGCAAACTCGACATTTCGTCGTTTCGACCAAGGGTCGCGCAGGGCGGCATGCCGAATTGATTGCGTCTGATAATTCGGTTATCTTGCCGGCAAGGGCGTCAATATTAATCCAAACAGCGCCATTAAACCGGAGAGGATCATGAATAATCAAAATCGTCGTTTATTTCTCAAACTGACCGCCGCGGGTCTCGCCGCCGCGGGAATGCCAGCGCTGAGTTATGGCGCCGGTTTTCCAGAGCGCACCATCAAGGTTTTTATCCCGACCCGAGCCGGGGGCGGCGCGGATCGCAACTTCCGTAACTTCGGCGGCGTCTGGAAAGATTACCTCGGCGTCGAGCTGGAGCCGTCGTTTTATCCAGGGGCCGCCGGCCGCGTCGGCTACGAGACCTACATGGGTAAGGCCGAGGACGACTGCCATGACCTGATTTTTGGCAATATGGGGCCCGAAGTTCTGAACTGGGTGGTCAAGAAACCGAATTTTTCGCTGGATGACTACTTTTATTTCCTGATGGTAGATGCCGACCCCGGCTGCGTATTTATCAGTGAAAAAAGTTCCATGAAAACCCTCGATGATGTCGTCGCCGAAGGCAAGAAACGTACCCTGACCGTGGCCACCAGCCGCCTCGCGCATCCCGCTTCGCTGGGCATGCTGGTACTGGCGAACAAGACCGGAATGAAGGTGAACCTGATTCCGCTGTCGGGCGGCAAAAACACGCGTAACGGCGTGCTCACCGGCGAGGTAGACCTGGGTGTGCTGCCGGTCACCACGGCGATGGGCAGAAAGGGAATAAAGGTACTCGGGTTGTTCGACGAGCGGAACCTGGTGCCCGAGGATGCGCCGGGTGCGGTATTGATCAATACCGAGTACAAGCTCGGTATCCCGCCGTTAGCCGCAGGCGCACGCGCTTTCGGCATCAAGACGGCGGCGGCCGAGAAGTATCCCGATCGTTTCGACAAGTTGCGCGAGACCGGCATGAAGGTATTTACCGATCCGGCTTATAAGGAAGCGGTTACCAAGGGCAAGGGTTCCTGGGCGCTTATTGCGCCAGGTGGCATCGCCGAATGCCGCAAATATGTCGACAACATCACCGCGCTGGGCCAGGAATATCGCGGCCTGCTGACCGGCTAGAATCGACTTACCCCTGCCAACTCTGCTCCCGGGTGACGAAGCCCGGGAGCGTCGGGCTGAGCGTCTCGCGACTTCGAGCGCGCGATAGATCAGGCATTACGATCTTGCGTTTTTACTGACCGCAAACTTAAGAATTCACGGTGAACCGGATGCAACAGGATCCACAACACGAAGCGCGCAACATACTGCCCGATTGCATTATTCCGGCACTCGCGCTGGTTTTCACCGTTTATTACCTGACCACGATAACCGAGGTCCCGTGGATATCGCAGGCCAGTGCGATCGTTGTCAGCGGCCTGTTGTCGATGGCCATCGTCGCGTTCATCATTCGCAGCGTATGGCGGATCCGCCGGCGCCGTGAAACGCTGCGGTTACAGGGATCGCTGCAGGCCGTGCTCGGATACGTGCCCACCAGCAGCCGGCGTATCGGCTTACTCGCCCTCGCGGTCGCCTATGTCTGGTTCATCGATAGCCTGGGATTCACGCTGACCACGTTAATCTTCGTGTTTGCCGCGATCGTCCTGTTGTCGTCGCTGGCCAACTGGAAAAACGCGTTGATCATTTCCGTATCAAGCTCGGTGATCGGCTATATCGTGTTTCTTTATTTTTTCAAAACGCGGTTCCCGACCGGTCCGATCGAGGACTGGCTCAAGAGCGTGCTGTAGGTCATGGCGCTCGATTTTGGCGTATTTGTGTCGTTGTTCGTCGATACCCTCGACTACTGGTGGATAATCATTCCCGCCACCTTGCTCGGTATCCTGGTCGGCGCCATTCCGGGATTCAGCGCCGCTAACACCATCATCATCCTGCTGCCGTTGACGCTGTCGATGGAGCCCGCCACGGGCATGATTTTCATGGTCGCGCTCTATACCGCATCGCGGCTCGGCGCGGGAATCCCGGCAATCCTGGTCAATATCCCCGGCACCGCGGGGGCCGCCGCGACGCCGCTGGATGGTTACCCGATGGCGGTAGCGGGACGCGGCCAGCAGGCGCTGGCGATTTCGTTCACGGCCTCGGTTGCCGCCGGACTGATCACCACCGTCGCCGCACTGATCCTGATCCCGTGGCTGTCGCAGGTGGCCTTTCACCTGCATAGCGTCGAGATGATCGTGGTAATGCTGTTTGGCATATCGCTGATCGCGACTATTTCCGCGGGCGACACGATCAAGGGTCTGATCGCCGGTTTCTTCGGTTTGATGATCGGCTACATCGGTGCCGACGTGGTTTACGAGGCGCCACGCGGAACCTTCGGTTTTCTCGAGCTCTACGACAAGGTACCGCTGATTCCGGCCCTGGTTGGATTGTTCGCCATCTCGGAAGCCTTTGTCGTCATCGAGCGCAATACCATCCTGTCGGAGCAGGGTGCGGTCAAACAGCAGCACGCCGGCTGGGGTCCGACCTTCGAAGGCATCCGCGATACCCTGGTTCACTGGAAAGAAGTCGTCTGGACCAGCCTGCTGGGGCTGGTTATCGGCGTTATCCCCGGCGCCGGCGCCGCGATCGCATCCTTTGTCGCTTACCAGCAATCGCGTATCCTTTCGAAAACGCCCGAGCTTTATGGCACCGGTCACGTTCCGGGCCTGATCGCGCCCGAGTCGGCCAATAACGGCGTCACCTCCGGCACGCTGATACCGTTGCTCATCATCGGCGTGCCCGGCGGCGCCACCGCCGCGATCATGGCCGTGGTGCTCGAGTATCACGGCGTCGCCTTCGGCCCCGACCTGTTCGACTCGCAGCCGATGATCGCCTACGGTTCGTTTACCGCAATGCTGATCACCTATATCCTGCTCGGATTGATGATCCTGCCGCTGACGCGCTACTTTTCCCATGTCATGGTGGTGCCTACCGTGTACATGGCGCCGATCCTGATCGCGTTTACGCTGGTGGGTTCATTCGTGCCGCGCGCCTATGTCTTCGATATGGGCGTCGCCATCGTGTTCGGCGTCATCGGTTACATAGCCCGGCGCACGGGTTACCACGTCGCCGCGATCCTGATCGGGGTCATACTCGGGCCGCTGCTGGAAAACTATTTTCTGCGGGCGCTGCGCATATCGCAGGGCGATCTGACCGTGCTGTTTTCGTCGGCCATCGGCAATACGCTGTGGGTGCTGCTGCTGTTGTCGCTGCTGGCGCCGGGATTGAAGCGCTATCTCGGCCGTTTGAAATCCGCAAAAACCAACGCCACCAAATGAAACAGGAGCTAAGCCGTAATACTCAAAGCCTGTCGCGTCTCGATATCGAGGGCGGCGGCCAGGTCGTGGTCAGCGATGGCTTTGCCTACGTCGGCCATATGAAGCCGCCCCTTGGCACCAGCATCATCGATGTTTCCGATCCGCGCAAGCCGCGCGTCCGTGCGCGTCTCGAGGTTGGCCCCTGGTCGCATAGCCACAAGGTGCGGGTTTGCGGGGATATCATGATTACCAATGTCGAGCAGGACCGGCGCCATTTTCTGCGGCGTGAAACGCGGCGCCTGGCTAATGCGCGCGATACCTTGACAGCCTCGCTCGGGCGCGCGCCCGAGGCCCACGAACTTGCCCGCGAACTGGGTATCGATGCCGCCGAACTCGATGATCTCGAGACCGCGCTGGCGCGGGGTTACGACGAGGGCGGCTTCAAGGTCTGGGATATCAGCGACCGCGCGCAGCCGCGCCTGCTCTGCTACCAGCGCACCCACGGTTTCGGCGTGCATCGATTCGACATGGACGAGCGCTATGCCTATATTTCGACCGAGATGCCCGGTTACATCGGCAATATCCTCGTCATCTACGACCTGTCCAACCCCGAAAAACCGCAACAGGCCGGGCGCTGGTGGATGCCGGGACAGCACCTGGCGGGCGGCGAGACGCCGGCCTGGGAGGGTTATGGCCATCGGCTGCACCATGCGTTGCGCGTTGGCGACGAGTTATGGGCGTCGGTGTGGCACGCCGGCTTCCGCGTCATCGATATCAGCGATATCGCCCATCCGCAAACCCGGGCCGCGTACAGCTACCATCCGTGGGTGGTCGAGCCGACCCACACGGTGCTGCCGGCGCGGCAGCGCTTCGACGGCCGGCGTGTTGCGGTGGTGGCCGATGAAGAGCACGACCATCGGCACGGGCAACCCCACGCGGGAATGTGGCTGTTCGACGTGACCGATCTGGATGCGATCACGCCGCTGTCGACGTTTCACGTCAGCGAGATGGATTCGCCCTGGGCGCGCGCGGAAGGACGCTTCGGCATGCACCAGTTCCAGGAACATATCGATGACCGGCTGGTATATTGCGCCTGGTTCTCGGGCGGCTTGCGCATCGTCGATATCGCCGATCCCGCTCGGCCCGTGGAGTCCGGATTTTACATCCCGACTCCGGCGACGGGCGAGCCCAGTCCCCAGACCAACGATGTCGACGTCGATGCGCGCGGACTGGTTTATCTGATCGATCGCAACCGCGGTTTCGAAGTGATCGAGTATCGGCCCCAGGCTTAATGCTGGGGGTTTATAGGGTATAATCGCGCGTCGGAAAATAATCCGGCGGGCCAGTAAATAACCGACATATCGGGGAGGCAGACAATGCAGAAACGTCAACTTGGAAGCAACGGGCCCAGGGTCTCCGCGCTGGGCCTGGGCTGTATGGGCATGACGCCGATTTACGCAACGCCGGATCCGGACGAGGCTATCGCCACCATACACGCCGCGGTCGAGGCAGGTATCACGATGATCGATACCGCGGACATGTACGCCGGCGGCAAGAACGAGGAACTCGTCGGCCGCGCGCTCGTCGGAATCCGTGAACGGGTTTTTCTCGCCAGCAAGTTCGGCAACATGCGACTGCCGGACGGCACCCGCAAGGTCAACGGCAAGCCGGAATACGTGTTCGAAGCCTGCGACAAGGCGCTTGTCCGTCTGGGCGTGGATTTTATCGATTTGTATTATCTCCATCGCATGGACCCGAGCGTGCCGATCGAAGATACGGTCGGCGCGATGGCACAACTGATCGAACAGGGCAAGGTTGGCGCGATCGGGCTATCCGAGGCCGGCGCGGACACGATTCGCCGTGCGCAGGCGACGCACCCGCTGGCCGCGATCCAGACCGAGTACTCGCTTGCGAGCCGTGATGTCGAGGCGGAAATTCTGCCCACCTGCCGCGAACTCGGCATCGGTTTCGTCGCCTACGCACCGCTTAGTCGCGGGCTGCTGAGTGGCCAGATAACCTCGCTGGACCAGCTTGGCGATAACGATCGCCGGCGCGATATGCCGCGCTTCCAGGGTGGCAATCTCGATACCAACCTGTCGATGGTTAACGCGTTCGCTGAAATTGCCGCGAGCAAGGGGATATCAACCGCGGCGCTCGCCATCGCCTGGGTACTGGCGCGCGGTGACGACGTGGTGCCGATCCCGGGCTGCTCGCGGCGTGACACGCTGAAGGACAGCCTGACGGCACTCGAAGTCGAGTTGACCAAAGACGACATGGCGAAAATCGAGGATGCCATCGATGCCGGGAGAATTATCGGCACGCGTTACCCGGAAAAGCAGATGGCGCGACTGGGAATCTGACCCGATTTCATTTACCAGATAAGGATGGACAGCAATGAACGAATCCGCGGATGCTTACAATATCCTGAGCGAGGAACACTGGACTAACAAGGGCGAGGTGCGCCTGTTCCTGTACGAAAAGTATGTCGACCGGCCGCAGGACAAACGCGGCACGGTGCTGTTCGTGCACGGCTCGTCGATGGCCTCGCAGCCGACCTTCGACCTGCAGGTGCCGGGGCGCCCGTTCAGCTCGGTCATGGACTGGTTCGCGGCCCGTGGTTTCGATACCTGGTGCGTCGACATGGAAGGATACGGGCGCTCGGACAAGACCCGCGACATCACCTGCGACATCGCCAACGGTGCGGACGACCTCGCCGCGGCGAGCTCCTATATCCAGTCGCTGCGCGGCAACGACGGATTTCTCGTCTACGGTATATCGTCTGGCGCGCTGCGCGCGGCAATGTTTGCCGAGGCCCACCCGGAGCGTATCTCGCGCCTGGCTCTGGATGCTTTCGTCTGGACCGGCGAGGGCAGTCCGACGCTGGAACAGCGTCGGCAAAAACTGCCGCAGTTCCTCGAATCGAAACGGCGACCGATCGATCGTGATTTCGTCTACTCGATTTTCAATCGCGATCACCCGGGAACCGCGGCGGACGATGTCATCGATGCCTTTGCCGATGCGATTACCGCGCTCGATGATTCGATGCCGAACGGCACCTACATCGACATGTGTTCGCGCCTGCCGCTGGTGGATCCCAGGAAGATTCTGTGCCCGACGATCATCATGCGCGGTGAACATGACGGCATCGCCGGTTTCGACGACCTGGTCAATTTCTTTACCGCCCTGCCCAGCAGCGACAAGCAGTTCTGCGTCATGCCGGGCATTTCGCACGCGAGTTTCCAGCAGAAAAACTACCTGATGGTTTATCACATTCTGCACGGCTTTTACACCCAGCCCGAACCGGTTTACCGTGGAGACTAGAGGCCCGGCTGCGGGGCATAAAAGCATTGGAGTGGCATTTTGAAAATAGCAACGTTTAAGCATGCCGGTGAACGCAAGGTCGGCCTGGTCGACGATAGCGCCGCCACGGTCGCCCCGTTCGAGCTGACCGCTGAGCAGGCTCAGCAGGGCATTCAGTACCTGATCGAGTTACAGCTTGCAGGGAAGAGTCTGCCGCCAACGGGCGCCGCGCTGGGACTGGATGAAGTAATGCTCGAGGCGCCGTTGCCGCGGCCGCGCCGTAACCTGTTCTGCGTCGGCAAGAACTACTACGACCACGCGCACGAATTTTCCAGCAGCGGCTTCGACTCGAGCGCCGCGCAGGGTGCGGTACCCGAGCATCCGATCGTGTTTTCCAAGGTGCCCGAGTCGGTCACCGGCCCCGGCGCGTTTATCGAATTCGACCCGGATGTCTCCAGCGCAATCGATTACGAGGTGGAACTCGCGGTTATCATCGGCAAACCCGGTCGCGGGATCACGCGCGAGAATGCGATGGATCATGTCTGGGGCTACACGATCGTCAACGATGTCACCGCGCGCGACCTGCAGGGCCGCTACAGCCAGTGGCTGATCGGCAAGTGCCAGGAT
>JAOTUD010000529.1 GCA_029864065.1 Gammaproteobacteria bacterium
CGCTGCACCTGGACGATGGCCACAAGCTGATGGTTTACCAGCTGCGCCATGACGACGGCGAGCACTGGCTCAGCGGTAACTGGATCAGCCCTGATGGCGCTACCCGGCTGCTGGGCCGCGATGCGATCGATTTGAGCCCGCTGCAGGTCCGGGAAATTCCCACCGGTGAAAACCAGTCGCGCAGGCTGCCGATGGAGTGGCGGCTGGCGCTGGTCGAGCCGAACCGCCGCTGGCGTATTCGGCCGCTGTACGACGACCAGTGGATGGATACCACGATCCCCTACTGGGAAGGCGTGGTGATCGTCGAGGACGAAAACGGGCGGCAGGCGGGGGTGGGCTACATGGAACTGACCGGCTACCCGTAGCTACCATAATTACGGGGACACAATACTTAATTGCGCGAGAGATTAAGTATTGTGTCCCCGTATCCCGGGGATTTTGATGTATCATCGCGGGCTTTCACTGCCGGGGGATAGAGTTATGAAAGTATTGATCGATATCTGTGTCGTGCCGATGGGCGTCGGCGTATCGGTGTCGGAGTATGTCGTCGAATGCCAGCGCATCTTCGAGGCCGCCGGGCTCCACCACGAATTGCATCCCTGGGGCACCAACGTCGAGGGCGAGTGGGACAAGGTCATGGCCGCGGTCAAGCAATGTCACGAAAAAATGCACGAGATGGACGCACCGCGCTGTATCAGCACGCTGCGCATCGGCACGCGCATCGATCGCGAGCAGTCGATGCAGGACAAGATCGACAGCGTCTATTCCAAAATGGCGATCTAGAAATTGTTGGTCAGATCAAAAACTCTTTTTCGAATTCCTGATCTGACCAAAAACTGGTGCTAGAGGGCGTGGTGCGAGGCGGCCTGGATCAGGGCGGCCTCGATTTCGTCGGAGAAGCAGGCGAATATGACCTCCTCGACGTGCTTGCACTGGCGCAGCGTGCGCAGCGACGATTCGATCGCAATCGCCGCCGCCCGGTCGATCGGATACCCGTAAATACCACAGGAAATCGCCGGAAAGGCGATGCTCTCGAGGCCATGCTCGTCGGCCAGCAGTATACTTTTTCGGTAACAGCTCGCGAGCAGCTCTGCCTCGTTGTGTTTGCCACCTTGCCATATCGGCCCGACCGCGTGGATCACGTGGCGCGCCGGCAGCCGGTACCCGGCGGTGATTTTGGCATCGCCGGTGTCGCAGCCGCCGAGGGTCCTGCATTCCGCCAGCAGTTCCGGCCCGGCCGCACGGTGGATCGCGCCGCAGACGCCGGCGCCGTCGGCAAGCTCGGGGTTCGCCGCGTTGACGATCGCGTCCACGTCCAGCTGCGTGATGTCGGCCTGTCGAATATCAATCTGTGGCATCTGTCTCCTCCACGCTTGCCCAGAATCCCGCCAGCAATTGTTCCAGCGATTCGGGACCGTTGCAATAGCGCGGATTCCAGTGCCGTGGTAGGTGACGCGCGTAGCCGGTCTGTGCGAAGCGGCGATCGAGCAGCACCACGACGCCGCGATCGCGTTCGTCACGGATCACGCGCCCGGCGCTCTGCTTGACCCGGATCAGACCAGGAAAGCGAAACGCGTAATCGAACCCGTCGCGCCGCAGCGACTCGAAATCCTGCTGGATCAACAGCTGCTCGCTGCCGGCCTGGGGCAGGCCCACGCCGACGACGATGGCGCCGATCAGCGCCTCGCCGCGGTAGTCGATCCCCTCGGCAAAACGGCCGCCCATGATGGCAAAGCCCAGTTGCCGGTCGGCGTCGAAAAATCGCGCCACAAACTGCCGTTGCGCCGACTCGTCGAACTCGCGCTGCTGCTGCAGGGTGTCGATTTGCGGGTAGCGCCGCGTAAAACGCTCGTACACCTGCTGCATGAAGTAATAAGCGGAAAAGAACACCAGGTAATTGCCGGGCCGCGCCCGGTAACAGGCCGCGATCGAGTCGCAGATGACGTCGACGTGGCGCTCGCGTTCGCGAAACCGGGTGTCGACGTAAGTACCGACGTAAACGCCGAGATTATCGGCCGGAAACGACGACTCGAGGCAAAGGCTCCTGCAATCCTGGTCCAGCCCCAGCGCCTGCTCGAAATAGGTCGCCGGCGACAGCGTGGCGGAAAAGCCGCAGACCGCGTGAAACAGCGGATAGCAGTCGCGCAGGTATTCGAAGGCATTGAGGCACAGGAGTCTCATCTCGCGGGATTTCAGCGGTTTGAATGCGAGCGTTCTATGGTGGGTCGCGAACAGCTGGCATATGCTCTGGAAGCGAAAAACCTCCTTCGAAAAATCGATCGTCGCGGCGGCGATATGCTTGTCGGTGAAAATATCGATGCCGAGCTTTTCGCCGAACCGCTGGCTTGCGCGCAGCAGGCTTGCGGGCACCGACTCGGAAATCGACTCGTCCTGCTGCTGGCCACGCAGTTCGCGATCGAGCGCCCGGCGCATCGATTGCAGCGCCGCCGAAATCTGCCGGCTGTTGGCGGCGGCGAGGGCCTTGTCGATCTGGCGCCGGCTCAGGCTTGCCGAGTACATGCCGCGGGCGCGATCCACGAGGTTGTGCAATTCGTCGATCAGCAGCAGCTTGCGACGCTGATCGGCGCGAAAAAAGCCGAGTTGCACCAGCGGGTCGAACACGTAATTGAAATCGCAGATCACGACCTCGACCCAGGGCAGCATCTGCAGCGCGAGCTCGAACGGGCACAGCTGGAACTCGGTCGCGGCGGCCTGAATGCAGGCGACGTCGAGTTTGCGCGTCGTCAACAACTGTTCGCGCGCCGCGGGCAGGCGGTCGAAGAAACCGAGACAGCGCCGGCAGCGGCCAACGTCGTCGATTTCGCCGTCGTCGAAAT
>JAOTUD010000530.1 GCA_029864065.1 Gammaproteobacteria bacterium
CATAATGCGGCAGATTTTGATCCCGGGTATTGATTTGTGTCAATGCCTGTTCCTCGACGACAGCGGGATTACCGTAGCGCGCAAGTCGATTACGACAACCTCCCCGTGGTTGCAAATATCGATAATCCGCCGCCCATCCCCGGGATCGTGTCCAAAAAAAAGGCGGCACGATCATGCCGCCTTGAAAACCGAGGGTAAAGTAACCCCTTAACTGACCTTGATGTCGATAGCCTTGGGCTTGGCTTCCTCCGCCTTGGGGATCTGCAGCGTCAGCACGCCATCTTTGTAAGACGCGTCGACCTTGTCTGCCTTCACCGCGTCGGGCAGCGTGAAGCTGCGCGAAAAGGTTCCGTGAAAACGCTCGGTACGATGACGCTTGGTGCCTTTGCCGGTTTCCTTTTCGGTCTGTTTTTCGCCGCGGATGCTCAGCATGCCACCCTCGAGCTTGACTTCGATGTCCTTTTTATCGACGCCCGGTAAATCCGCCTTGATCAGGTACTTGTCGTCTTCTTCCTCGATATCGACCGAAGGTGACCAGTCGGCAAAATTCAGATCGGTATCCAGTCTTTTACTGAGGCCACCGCTCTTGCTATATTTGTCCAGCAGGTTTTCAAACTCCTGGAACGGATTCCACACTTGCATTCCCATGATCATTCTCCTTAACTTGACAGAAAAATAGCATAATAGAATGGATTTTCCTGGTATTGATTCGCGTCAATAACAATGCGAATTTATCGAGATTCAGACCTTCTGATCCATCACCCAGCGAATCGCTCGCTGCGTCAATTCGTGCGCAGAACCGAGGCCCAGCTTTTTCTTGATATGCGCCTGGTGGGTCTCGATTGTCTTCGTGCTCAGGTTCAGTTGCCCGGCCATCTGGCTGGTCGAAACGCCCTGTCCGATCAGTTCGAATACCTGCAGCTCGCGGTTCGACAGGCTATCGATGTCGCGTCTGCCGTTGTTGGTATCGACCAGGCCGTTGAGCAGGCGATCGGTCATATTCTGGCTCAGGTAAACCTTGCCGCCGAGGACCTGCCGAATGGCGTGAATAATCCGGTCCTGGGCCTCCTGCTTGTTGATGTAGCCGCGCGCGCCGGCGGCGAGCACGCGTTCCGCGTAGAGAGTTTCATCGTGCATCGACGCGACCAGCATCAGCAGCTTGCTGTTGCGAGACTTGATGCGTTCGATCAGGTCGAGCCCGCTGCCCCCGGCCAGCGAAAGATCGATAATGGCGAGATCGGGATCGGTGGCGTCGACCTGTTTCAGCGCTTCGGACATGTCGGCCGCCTCTGCGCATACCTCGAGATCGGGGCAGTCGCCAATCAGCTGCGCAAAACCGGCGCGCACCAGCGGGTGGTCATCGACTATCAGGATTTTGGTCATTGCCTGCGATTATGCTCTATCTCGATCGGGAAAAAACATTTTATGCCAGTTCCACCTGCGGGCGAACATTCTATGTTCAGTTCGGCGTCGATGAGCCCGCAGCGGTGTTTCATGATGCGCAAACCGAGCCCCGGTGACTTTTCAGGCGTGATATCGAGGCCCTTGCCATCGTCGGCAACCAGCAGGCAGCCGCGGTTACCCTCGATGCCGACGCCGACGCGGATCTCGGTAGCGTCGGCGTGCTTGATCGCGTTGTTGAGCGCCTCCTGCACGATCCGGTAGAGGTGTATCGCGATGGCATTGTCTGAAATTGGCACCCGATCGTTGATATTTAGCATGATCGGAATGTCGACCTGCGAGCGGATATCCTCGACCAGGTTGGTGATCGAATTCATGAAACCCCCGGCGTCGATATCGACCGGCATCAGGCCACGCGACAGCGCGCGTACCTGCGCGATGGCTTCCTGCAACCCGGCGGCGAGCCGCATCGCCAGCTCGTACTCGGGTTTGCTTGCCTTGTTGACCAGGCTGGTCGCCAGCAGCCCCAGCCCGGTCAACTGTTGACCGAGCCCGTCATGAAGCTCCTGGCCGATGCGGCGCTGTTCTCTGACCGGTATTTCGAGAATTTCGCGCTGCAGCTGCTGTTGTTCGCTGATGTCCATGATGACCCCGGCGAAAAGCCGGGCACGGCTGGTCCTGATATCGCCGATCGACAGGTATATCGGGAACCGGCTGCCGTCCTTGCGCAGCCCGGTCAACTGCCTGCCGGTGCCGATAATTTTGGGAATACCGCTCTGCAGGTAGTTGCTCATATAGGCGTCGTGCAGCGAGCTGTGCTCTTCCGGCATCAAGCGTTTCACCGAACTGCCGATCAGTTCATCTCGACGGTAGCCGAACAATTTCTCGGTGGCCCGGTTGACGAACTGGATCATCCCCCGGGTATCGGCGAGGACGATACCCTCGCGCGCTGTTTCGGCGAGCGTGGTGAAGGTTTCCGCCTGCTGATCGATGGCTTCCTTGATCGGGCGCGATATGCGAAAGAATAGCCGGCTCGCGATAAAGATGACCAGCGCCGCGAAGGCAATCGCGATCAACCCGGCGCGAATAAAAGGTGCACGAACTTCGCTCATATCGACCTTGGCGACCAGGCCCAGTCCGAGTATCGATACCGGCTCATACGCGGCCAGTACCCTTACACCGTGATAGTCCAGCCCCGTTATCACGCCGGAGTTGCCGGCTAGCGCAAGCCGCATCGGTTCGGCCCAGTCCCCTATTATCGGTACCGGTCGAGGAATATCGGATACGTCATCCCGGCGGCTCAGGATGAACACGATCTGGTCGCCCTCGCGGCGCGCCAGCGCGAATTCGCCGGATTCGCCGAAATCCCTGAATTCGCTCTGGGCGTCTGTCAACTGTTGCAGCGTTGCGGCAAGC